>NZ_PNDF01000016.1:0-200545 GCF_005887195.1 Pseudoalteromonas sp. S1650
TAAGTGTGGCGAAGGTAAATGTGGTTCTAATCACTAAGCGCTCATTTAGCTTTTAAAAGGGCCGTAAAGGCCCTTTTTAGTAGGAGGTAGTATGTTAAATGAATCAGTAGCTGATTTTGGGCTGATTGGCTTAGGTTTGCGCCGAGAAATGCTTGATGAAATGCTCATTGATGTTCCTAAACCTATTGAGTTTTTAGAAGTTGCACCTGAAAACTGGCTAAAGCTTGGGGGGCGTTTTGGTAAACAATTTAAACAGCTTACCGAACAACATGCCTTTGTTTGTCATGGTTTATCGTTATCGATTGGCTCACCAGCAGCGCTTGATATTGAATTTGTACAATCGCTTAAAACCTTTTTTAAAGAGCATAATATTCGTTTATTCAGCGAGCACTTAAGTTATTGCTCGGGCGAAGGACATATGTACGATTTAATGCCCATACCATTTACTGAAGATGCTATTAAGCATGTTGCTTCTCGTATTAGGCAAGTACAAGATATTTTAGAACAGCCAATTGCTATTGAAAACGTGTCTTACTATGGCGCCCCTGGGCAACAAATGACAGAACTTGAATTTACTAATGCTGTTTTAGAAGAAGCTGATTGTAAACTGCTGCTCGACGTGAATAATATTTACGTTAATTCGATTAATCATGGTTATAACGCTGAGCAATTCCTAGCTGAATTACCAACAAAACGGATTGCCTATGGGCATGTTGCGGGCCATTACACTGAGGCCGAAGATCTACTGGTTGATACCCATGGTGCGCCAGTTATCGATCCTGTTTGGCAATTGCTTGAAAAAGCTTATGAAGTTCATGGCGTATTTCCCACCTTATTAGAGCGTGATTTTAATATTCCGCCGATGAGTGAGTTGTTAACCGAGCTAAAAACCATTGAAGCACTGCAGCAAACAGTGAGCAAGCAAAACCAAGCAAGGGTGAAACACAGTGCCTGAACATTTTACTCAAGTACAGCAAGCGTTTATGGCGCATATCCGCGACCCCCAGCAACATGCTAAGCCTAGCGATATTGAAGAGCGTCGGATGGCTATTTACCGCGACTTATTTTTTAATAATGTGGATGGCTTTGTCAGCTCTGCGTATCCAGTATTAAAAAGTTTATATTCAGAGCAAGCTTGGCACAGACTCGTTAGGCAGTTTTTTAGCCAGCATGATTGTAAATCACCTTATTTTTTAGATATTGCAGGGGAGTTTCTGGCTTTTCTTGCTAATGACTATGAAGTGCAAAGCGATGATCCCGCGTTTATGTTAGAGCTAGCGCACTATGAATGGGTTGAGCTTGATGTATCGGTTGCTCAAGAGGTGGCAGAAGAAGTCAGTTTATCGGCTCATCAAGTGACAAGCTCTGCATTATTCTTAAGTTCACTTGCCCGTAATTTGAGTTACAGTTTTCCTGTTCATACCATCAGTGCAGATAATCAACCAAGTGAACCGGCTGCACAACCCAGTTACTTTGTGGTTTATCGTGATAGCGATGACGAAGTACAATTTTTATCGACAAATGCGATGACCGCATTACTTCTTAATATTATTGAATCTCAGCCGGGTGCAGATTTAAATGATGTATGCCAAGCAGTTGCAGAGCATGCGCCTCAATTTAGCCAAGAGCAGTTGTATCAGGGGGCGCTCAATACCTTAAGTGCAATGGCAGAACGCGGCATTGTGGTTTCTAATACCTTGGTTTAAAAATCAGCTAAAAGTCTTTATTGATGTATTTAGTTCGACTATTATGAGCGCCTTATTTTGTCGTGCTTAAATAAAGGTAGTAATTATGTCGAATGATAAAGACTTTAAAGATCCGTTCAATGCAACTTATTTCATTGCGTTTTTAGCTGTATTCGGTGGCATTGGCTGTCTAAACGCTATTCTTGGTTGGATCACTACTTTATCTTAATCTGCGTAAGCAAATTAAAGACAATAGGCTGCATTATGCAGCCTTTTTTATAGCTTATATTTCTTGTTAAGTGATTAATTTCGAAACTTGCTACCGACTTTCTACTAAGGTGATGTTATACTCTCGAGCTTTGTTAGATAAACTTTTTGAGCAGTATAATTATGACTCAAGCAACTTCAACGCTCATCAAACAGAGCATTGCAACGATCGCTGATTACCCAAAGCCGGGCATTATGTTCCGCGACGTAACTACTTTAATGGCTAATGCTGACGCATTTAAAGCAACCATCGACAGCTTTATTGCAGCATATAAAGACCAAGGTTTTACAAAAATCATCGGTACTGAATCTCGTGGTTTTATCTTCGGTGCACCACTTTCTTACGCACTAGGTATTCCATTCATTCCTGTTCGTAAACCAGGCAAACTTCCTCGCGAAGTGATTTCACAAAGTTATCAATTAGAGTATGGTGAAGATATTCTTGAGCTTCATACAGACGCAATTGTCCCTGGCGATAAAGTGTTACTAGTAGATGACTTACTGGCTACAGGTGGCACAATCGAAGCAACGGCAAAATTAGTTGCTAAACTTGGCGGTAACGCAACTGATGCGGCATTTGTTGTTTCTTTACCTGAGCTGGGTGGTGAGCAACGAGTTGCTGATATGGGCATCAAAATCTTAAAGTTGGTTGAATTCGAAGGCGAATAATTAATGAGTTATCAGGTTCTAGCAAGGAAATGGCGACCACAAACCTTTCACGAGTTAGTGGGGCAGTCTCATGTTAAACAAGCATTAGTTAATGCATTAACACAAAATAGACTCCATCACGCTTATCTCTTTACTGGAACCCGTGGGGTGGGTAAAACAACCATTGCACGTATATTCGCAAAAAGTCTCAACTGCGATAAGGGTATCTCTGCTGAGCCATGCGGCCAATGTTCAAGTTGTACTGACATTGAAGCAGGCCGTTATATTGATTTATTAGAAATCGATGCGGCATCACGTACCAAAGTAGAAGATACCCGCGAAATCCTTGATAACGTTCAATACGCACCAACACGTGGTCGTTACAAGGTATACCTAATCGATGAAGTTCACATGCTGTCAAAGCACAGTTTCAATGCATTACTAAAAACATTGGAAGAGCCGCCAGAGCATGTGAAGTTTTTATTAGCGACAACCGATCCGCAAAAACTACCCGTGACGATTTTATCGCGTTGCTTACAGTTTAATTTAAATGCTTTGTCGCAATCAGAAATTCATGATCAGCTTGCCCATGTTCTTAATCAAGAACAGCTAAGTTTCGATGATAAATCATTGTCTATTTTAGCTAAGGCAGCCGATGGTAGTATGCGTGATGCATTGAGTCTTACAGACCAAGCAATTGCGCAAACCAATGGCAATATTAATCATCAGGCTGTGCAAACTATGCTTGGCTTGATGGATACTCAATATAGCCAAACCATGTTAGCAGCGTTACTGTGCCAAGATGGCGATGCATTACTTCAAGAAGTAAAAGCAGTCGTTAGCCGAAACCCTAACTTTGTAGCCTTGCTCGACGATTTAATTGCCCTGACGCATCTTATTCAGCTTGTGCAACTTGTGCCTAGTGCAGCGGCACTTGATGATACTAACCGAGATTTTATTGAGCAGGTGGCACAAACCACTGATGCACAGCAGATGCAGGTTTACTACCAATTGCTATTAAATGGTAAAAAAGATTTGCAATGGGCACCCGATGCTAAACTTGGCTTTGAAATGATCATGTTGCGACTGCTTGCATTCCAACCTACGCAATTTGCACAAAGCCAAACACCAACGAATACCCAGCAACAGGTTAAGCCAAGTGGTGCCGGTGCACTGCGTGATATTTTGAAAAAATCTACGGCGCAACGTGAGCAAGCTGCTTCAGAGCAAGCACCAGTTGCACATAGCTCTGCACAGACAACTGCTGTTCCTTCAGAGCCTCAGCCAACACAAGCTGAGCCTATTCAAGCAGCCAAGGCAGAAACGGCACATAGCCATGAGCCTGCCCAGCAAGTTGAAGCAACAGCAGTAGAGCAGCCTGATGCTGGTCAACAGCCTCAGCAATCTGTTGAAACTGCAATGGTTGCTGAAGTTCAACCTGCGCCACAACAGCAAGAGCCAAGCCACTCAGAGCAAGTGCCAGCAGCTGAGTACTCATCACCAGAGTATTCTTCGCAAGATTACATGGACGATCATGATGCGCAAATGGATTCATCACTTGCAGCGCAATACGATGATGTGATGAATAGCGCCTATGATCAGGGCTTTACTGCCAATGAAGCATCTGCGCCTCAGCAACAGCAAACAGCACCAGCACAATTACAACAGCAGCAAAGTCAGGCGCAGTCGGCCATTGCTCGTATTTTACAAGATCGCAATATTTCAGGTGCTGGGCGTTTAAGTGGTGCAGCAACGCAAACTCATGCTAAAGCAGAACCACAGCCTGAAGCTAAGCCCAAAGCAGAGCCGCCAGTGCAACAAAGCACAGCCGCGACCAACATTCAGCCTCAGCAGCAAGCAATGGCTGCTGAAGTAAAAAAGCCCATCCCCCAGCAAACGGGGGAGAGCAGTAGTAAAGTAAAAAAAGTCGACTTTCGAGAAAAGCATCAAACAATCACCGAAAACTTAGCGCCAGAGTTACTTGAGCAGATCAATCCACAAAAAGCGCCAGAGCCAGTAGTTGAAGAAGCCAGTATTCCGATACCTGATGATTTTGAAAGCCCGATCAGCAGTATTAAATTTGCACACGAACAAGACGAATGGGCGTATTTAATTAAACGCATGGGACTGGGTGGTCGCATGCGCCAATTTGCGCTGCATTCAATCTTTACCAAGCAGAATAATCAGCTGCACATTGAAGTTGATTCATCACAGCGCCATTTAGATAGCGCTGTGCTAAGACAAAAGCTCAATGCCGCATTAAGTGAAATTTATGGCCATAATGTTGAGCTTAGTATCGAGTTTGCTGATGGCGTAATTGATTCACCGTATTTGATTCAACAAAAAATTGATGCGGGACGTCATCAACAAGCGATTGATGTAATAAATAGCGATGAAAATATAGTGCAATTTCAGCAGTTATTTAGCGCTATAATCGATGAAAACAGTATTCAGGCATTGTAATTAGTTACAATAGCCCTTATCTTCATGCCAATTAAAGTAGTTTAGAAAGAGAGACAGTTATGTTTAAAGGTGGAATGGGTAACATGATGAAGCAAGCGCAGCAAATGCAAGAGCGCATGCAAAAAGCCCAAGAAGAAATCGCAAACCTTGAAGTTGTAGGTGAAGCAGGTGCAGGCCTAGTTAAAGTAACTATGCTTGGTAACCACAATGTTCGTCGTGTTGAATTAGATGACAGCCTAATGGAAGACGACAAAGACATGATCGAAGATTTATTAGCGGCAGCGTGTAACGATGCTGTACGTCGTGTTGCTGAAGAAACACAAGAGCGCATGAGCAAAGTAACTGGCGGTATGCAATTACCACCAGGTATGAAAATGCCATTCTAAGTGATTTTGTATGCAACTATCTCCTAGTTTAACACAGCTAATTGAAGCGCTACGATGCCAGCCGGGCATAGGCCCTAAGTCGGCACAGCGCATTGCTTTTCATTTGCTTGAGCGTGACCGTCAAGGTGGTAAACAGCTTGGCCATGCATTAACCAAAGCAATGGATGAAGTAGGGCATTGTCAATCTTGTCGTACTTTTACAGAGCAAGCGGTATGCGATATTTGTTCAAGTGTTAAACGCCAGGATAGTGGTTTATTGTGTGTGGTCGAATCACCAACCGATGTACTCGCTATTGAGCAAACTGGTCAATACCAAGGTCTTTACTTTGTTTTAATGGGTCACTTGTCGCCAATTGATGGCATAGGGCCAAAAGAAATTGGCCTTGATATTCTTGAAAGCAAGTTGCAACAAGGTGGCATTAATGAGGTGATCCTCGCAACCAATCCAAGTGTTGAAGGGGAAACCACAGCCCACTACATTGCTGAGCTTTGTCATAAGTATCAGGTTGGTGCATCTCGTATTGCTCACGGTGTCCCTGTTGGTGGTGAGCTCGACTTACTTGATGGTATGACATTGATGCACGCATTTAGCGGACGACGCGCCGTAAACCAAAACTAATACCTAATATGGTATCAAAAGCCTGCTTTAAGCAGGCTTTTTTGTGTGTAGCCCCCCAATTTAGCCGTAAATTTAATTTTTTGCCTTGAAGTTCAAAAAGCCTGCCCCATATAAAGAGTCATAGTGCAGATTAGACACTTTGTTAATTGGAGATTTACACAATGACTGCAGCACAAAAAGAAACATTAGGCTTTCAAACAGAAGTCAAACAACTATTAAACCTGATGATTCACTCTCTTTACTCTAATAAAGAGATTTTCCTACGTGAGCTTGTATCAAACGCGTCAGATGCGGCAGATAAATTACGTTTCCTTGCGCTTTCTAATGGCGATTTATACGAAAACGATGCGGAACTAAAAGTACGTATCAGTGCCGATAAAGAAGCAAACACGGTCACCATTACTGATAATGGTATTGGTATGAGCCGTGAAGATGTGATCAATTCACTAGGTACAATTGCAAAATCAGGCACCGCAGAATTTTTCCAAAACCTAACTGGTGACCAAAGCAAAGATTCACAATTGATTGGTCAATTTGGTGTTGGTTTTTACTCAGCGTTTATCGTTGCTGACAAAGTAACAGTGCGTACGCGTAAAGCAGGTGAAAGCCAAGGTATTGAATGGCAATCTGCAGGCGAAGGTGAGTACACATTACAAGAGATTGATAAACCATCACGTGGTACTGAAATCATTCTTCACCTTCGTGAAGACG
Source organism: Pseudoalteromonas sp. S1650 (assembly GCF_005887195.1). Lineage (NCBI taxonomy): Bacteria > Pseudomonadati > Pseudomonadota > Gammaproteobacteria > Alteromonadales > Pseudoalteromonadaceae > Pseudoalteromonas > Pseudoalteromonas sp. S1650. The sequence goes on from NZ_PNDF01000016.1 coordinate 6,780, forward strand.
AAACAGAATTTGCTGATGAGTTCCGTTTACGTAGCATCGTAACTAAATATTCAGACCATATTTCTATTCCAGTTGAGATGTATAAAGCAGAGGTACCTGAATCTGAAGGTCCTGACGGCGAGAAAATTCCAGCACAGCCAGGCGAGTGGGAAGGTATTAACCGCGCGACAGCACTATGGACCCGTGACAAGTCAGAAGTAACAGACGAAGAGTACAAAGAGTTTTATAAGCATATCGGTCACGATTGGGAAGAGCCACTAAGCTGGGCACATAACAAGGTTGAAGGTAAAACTGAGTACACTAGCTTGTTATACATCCCGAAAAAAGCACCTTTCGATTTATGGAACCGTGAGCGTCAATCAGGTTTAAAACTGTATGTACAACGCGTTTTCATCATGGATGACGCTGAGCAGTTCATGCCAAGCTACTTACGTTTTGTGAAAGGTTTACTTGATTCAAACGACTTACCACTAAACGTGTCGCGTGAAATCTTACAAGACAACAAAGTAACACAAGCAATCCGTAAAGGGTGTACGTCGCGCGTACTTAAGATGCTTGAGCGTATGGCGAAAAACCGCGAAGAAGATTACCAAACGTTCTGGAACGAGTTTGGTCAGGTGTTAAAAGAAGGCCCAGCTGAAGATGCGGCTAACAAAGAAGCCATTGCTAAGCTACTGCGTTTTGCTTCTACACACACTGATGAAAGCACACAAAATGTATCGCTTGAGCAATATATTGAGCGTATGAAGCCAGAGCAAGACAAGATCTACTATGTAGTTGCTGATTCATTCGCTGCAGCGAAGAACTCACCACACTTAGAGATCTTCCGTAAGAAGGGCATCGAAGTATTGCTATTAAGCGACCGTGTTGATGAGTGGATGATGAGCTACTTAACAGAGTTCAACGAAAAATCATTCCAGTCAATTACTCGTGGTGACTTAGATTTAGGCAACATGGATGACGAAGAAACTAAAAAAGCGCAAGAAGAGTCAGAAAAAGAAGTTGCAGGCCTAGTTGAGCGCATTAAAACTGCACTAGGTGATAACGTTAAAGACGTACGCTTTACGCACCGTCTAACTGACTCTCCTGCATGTGTTGTTGCAGATGAGCACGATATGAGCTCGCAAATGCAAAAGTTAATGGAATCAGTTGGTCAAACAGTGCCTGAGCAAAAGCCAATTTTTGAGCTTAACCCAGAGCATCAGCTTGTTAAACACTTAAATGTTGAACAAGATGAAGACAAGTTTGCCCAGTGGTCACAAGTGCTTCTAGATCAAGCATTACTGGCTGAACGCGGTACGTTAAAAGACCCTGCAGGCTTTGTAACTCGTTTGAACAAACTTATGCTAGATTTAAGCAAATAAGTGTTTTAGCGCAATGAGTTGGAAAAGGGAGCAAGGCTCCCTTTTTTATTGCCGCTAATATAGGCAATTGGTATAAGTTACTTGAGGTATAGCCTTAGTTGTGGAAGAATTCAGGCTCTAAAAACAAAACTCCACTGATCGACCATTTTTAAGATTAGTATCACACAGAGGACAATGATATGCGCATTATTCTTTTGGGCGCGCCGGGTGCAGGTAAAGGTACTCAAGCTCAGTTTTTGATGGACAAATACGGTATTCCACAAATTTCTACGGGCGATATGCTGCGTGCAGCAATCAAAGAAGGTACACCACTTGGTCTTGAAGCTAAAAAAGTAATGGATGCAGGTCAATTAGTATCTGACGAAATTATTATCGGTCTAGTTAAAGAGCGCATTGCTAAACCTGATTGCGAAAAAGGTTTCTTACTAGACGGTTTCCCTCGTACTATTCCTCAAGCAGATGCAATGAAAGAGAATGGCGTGGTAGTTGATCACGTTATCGAATTTGACGTTGCCGACGAAATCATCGTTGAGCGTATGGGCGGCCGTCGCGTACACCCTGGCTCTGGTCGTGTTTATCACGTTGTTTATAATCCACCTAAAGTTGATGGTAAAGATGACATCACAGGTGAAGACCTAATCATTCGTGATGACGACACTGAAGAAACAGTGCGTAAGCGTTTAGGTATTTACCACGACCAAACTAAACCATTAGTTGATTACTACCAAGCAGAAGCAAAAGCGGGTAACACTCAGTACCACAAGTTAGACGGTACTCAAGCTGTTGAAGCTGTTAGCCAACAACTTGGTGAGCTTTTAGGTTAATAGCCTAATTGCTGATATGAAAAAACCGCCTTGGGCGGTTTTTTTGTGTTTGTATCACTGCAAGTTAAAATTGCGCTTTTACAGTTTCTTTAATGCCGCAATAGCACTGTCGTAATCAGGCTCTTTTGAAAGGTTATCGACAAGCTGCTTGTAAACGATGTTATGGTCTTTATCGAGCACAAATACGGCACGGGTTAACAAGCCCATATCTTTGATAATCAAACCGTAGTTCTTACCAAAGTCACGCCATACAGAGTCAGATAAGGTCACTATTTTGTCTATATTCTCGGCTTTACAAAAACGCTTCTGTGCGAATGGTAAATCTGCGCTTAAGGTCAGCATCGCCACACTTGGGTATTCTGAAGCTACTTTTTCATTGAAGTGCTTGGTTTGAATACTACATACACCTGTGTCTAAACTTGGCACAACGCTTAAAAGCACTGCTTGGCCTTGATAGTTGTCTAGTGTGACGGGGGTAAAGTTGCCATCTACTACTTTAAAATTAGGCGCTTGTTGGCCAACTTCAACACCTTGCCCTAGTAAAGTAACCGGTTTAGACTGGGCTGAAACCTTACCTGCGTCTAAACTATTTTCTGATAAATCACCTGCATAACTAAACGTGCACACAGCGCCTAATGCAAACATTAGCGGACGTAACATAATAAAATTCCTTTAAATTAACGCATTTAACTTCAGTGTATTATACTCATGAAGTGGCTCCAAGGATTAGTACAATTTAAAATTGTAAATAACCATTAGTTTGATTAACATGTGCCTGTGACCCTATTTTTTACATATAAAAATAAGAATAAAGTTACTAGTTAATGTTTTTGCTAGTTAGAAAGTGTGGATTTAGAGAGAATATATGTCAACATCGGTATTAGTTTGTGATGATTCAAAGTTAGCACGTCGACAATTAGCACGCTCTTTACCCGATGATTGGGATATAAAAATTGAGTTTGCTGAAAATGGTGTTCACTGTATTGAGCAAATCAAAAAAATTCAGCCGGAAATTTTATTTCTCGATTTAAACATGCCTGAAATGGATGGTTACGAAGTACTGCAAGCCATTCAAGAACAAGACCTTCATGTTCTCACTGTTGTTGTATCTGGAGACATCCAACCTAATGCTCATCGACGTGTGCTTGAGTTAGGCGCAATCGACTTTATTCAAAAACCTTGTTCCGCCGAGAAACTAGCGAGTATTATTGAACATCATGGTATTAAAGATAAAGCCATGCGTGAGCGCCTTGCTAATAAGCTAGGTGAGCAAGTTGATCCCGATGTGCGTGATATCTACCAAGAACTCACCAATGTCGCAATGGGGCAAGCTGGAGACTTATTAGCGCGTCTTCTTAATGTATTCGTAAAGCTTCCTATTCCTAATGTAAATGTTTTAGAAGTCAATGAACTAGATATGGCTTTGCGCTCGATTGATGCCAATGCCGCAACCTCAGGTGTATGTCAGGGTTTTATTGGCGGTGGTGTTTCTGGCGAAGCACTATTGCTGTTAAATGATTCAAGTTTTAAAGAAATCGCCTCGTTAATGAATTATGAGGGTGAGCTCAACGATAAAGTTGAATTAGAGCTATTAATGGATGTGAGTAACATATTAATAGGGGCTATTCTGACAGGACTGTCGCACCAATTAGATATGCGTTTTAGCCAAGGTCATCCTGTGGTGCTAGGACAACACTGTGATGTATCTGATTTAGTAAAGGCGAATAAATCTCGCTGGCAACGAACGCTGGCGATTGAGATCAGCTATGGCATCGAAAATCACAATATTAACTGTGATTTGATGTTGCTGTTCACCGAGGACTCATTAAAAACCCTTAAGTACAAAGTAGCTTATTTATTAGAAGACTAAACTATGCCTGCAGCCGATTTTAATATGAATGAACTCCATTGGTTAATGGATATGTTTAATACCGTTGATGTAGGCCTAGTGGTGCTCGATAGAGACTACAAAGTATGCATCTGGAATGGGTTTATGGAAAACCATTCTGGCCTATTGCCAAGCGCGGTGAAAGATAAAGACCTGTTTGATTTGTTTCCATCAATCGATGAAAAGTGGTTTCGCAGCAAATCTGAGTCTGTGTTCATTTTAAATAATCGCTCATTTACTATTTGGGAGCAGCAGCCATATATTTTCCGTTTTAAGAATTATCGCCCAATTACCGGTAAAGCGGATCATATGTATCAAAATGCCACTTTTATTCCACTGACGACGACCACAGGTGAAGTATCGCATATCTGTATCATTATCTATGATGTAACCGATGAAGCGGTGAATAAAAAAGAGCTAGAAGAAGCGAATAGCAAGCTTGAACAAATGAGCCGTACCGATGCACTTACTAAGCTTACTAACCGTGGTTATTGGGAAGAAAAGCTACGCAAAGAATACATGCGCATAGTGCGCAGTGGCGGGTGCAGCACCTTGTTAATGTTTGATATTGATCACTTTAAAAAGGTCAATGATGAACATGGCCATCGCGGCGGTGATGAGGCGCTGCGTCATATAGCAGACTTACTGCGTAAAACTCTGCGTGAAACAGACTTAGCAGGTCGCTATGGCGGTGAAGAGTTTGCGGTAACCTTGCTTGATACTGATCATGAAGGTGCACATATATTTGCTGAGCGATTAAGAACACTGATTGAGAACTCATCAATTTACTTTGATGGCAAACAAATTCAACTGACGGTCAGTATTGGCTTTGCCTGCTTCGACGAGAAGTTTGATCGCTACGAAAAGTGGGTTGAAGCCGCCGATAAAGCCTTATATCACTCAAAAGAAAACGGCCGTAACAAGGTTACAGCTTACACAGATTTATAAACAAACAAGGGGCAATTAAGCCCCTTTTCATAGTAACTCTATTCAGTTAAGCAAATTAAACCCCAAGTGGCGGTAAAACAAGAATATCTGTTTTAAGTAGCTTCATGACTTTTTCGGCGGTATTACCAATTAAATGACCTTTAATACCCGTATTACCCACCGAACCCATAATCACTAAGTCAGCATTTAATTTAGCTGCAACACTTGGGATCACTTGCTCAACCACACCGGCTTTGATTTTAAGCTTGTCTTTTAAGTCGTGCGCTTCGATTAAGGTTCGCTGTGCTACGGGTAGCTTTTCAAAGGCGTTAATCACTTGCTCATCTGAAAATACAATGCCTAAATCACGTAAAAACGGTGATACATGTACGGTATAACAGGCATAAAACTCGCTGTCGTAGTCTTTTGCATAGGCTAAGCCTGCTTTGATAATTGCTTCGTTTAAACAGTATTTAGTCGCCTTCTCACTGCCTAAATCAAGGGCTGCCAGCACATTGGTATTGTTACGCCATTTGTTATCGGCGGCCAAATAAAGTGGCAGCGGGCTAAAGCGAATAAGCTGCCAGTCTAGCTCTGTAAATTGCGTTTCTTCGTCGATGTGGCGAGTTTTAATCACCATTTCATAATCTGACGTATCAAGCTCATTGGCTAGCCATTGTACTGGGCTTTCATGCCACAGGGTTTGCAAAGTATAGCTACCATCATCTAAATACTCGCTGATAAGTGGACCAAGTGCTGCACGTACTTTAGCAAGCTCTTTGTCTTGAATAGCCAGCGCTTCATCAGGTGGAATAGAGAATAAAATGTTATTGGTGTCTTCGTAGCTAAAAGCAACAATATCAATATGCTTCATGCCTTTGGCTTTTTGTCTTGCATGTAATATAGATGTTTTAGCATCGGCCGTTGAGTCGATGATCACCAATATCTTTTTATTCATTTTTGGTTACTCTGTTGTGTGTCGGGCATCACTGCTTGGGCATTCACCCAATAATGAAACTTCACCTGTTGCGCTTTCTTGTTCCAGTTTTACCTTAAAGCCCCATAGCCTGTAAAGGTGTTTTAGTACTTCATCTTTAGACTTGTTTAAAGGAATATTGTTATGGGGTACATAACGCAGAGTAAGTGAACGATCTCCTTTAATATCAACATTATAGACTTGAATATTTGGTTCGTGATTACTTAGGTTGTATTGTGCCGACAGGGTTTCACGAACTTGGTGATAACCCATTTCATCATGAATGGCACCGACATTGAGGGTTGGCTCTTTTTCATGATCAATAATGGTAAAGAGCTTAAAATCACGGATAATTTTTGGCGATAAAAACTGGCTAATAAAGCTCTCGTCTTTAAAGTTTTGCATTGCAAAGTGCAAGGTTTCTAACCAATCACTGCCGGCATACTCTGGAAACCACTTCTTGTCTTCTTCTGTTGGGTTTTCGCAAATACGGCGAATATCAACCATCATGTTAAAGCCAAGAGCATAGGGGTTGATCCCTGAATAATAATTGCTGTTATAGGGCGGTTGATACACCACATTGGTGTGACTTTGTAAAAACTCGAGCATAAAGGCATCGGTGAGCTTACCTTCGTCGTACAGATGGTTCAAAATGGTGTAATGCCAAAACGTAGCCCAGCCCTCATTCATCACTTGAGTTTGTTTTTGTGGGTAAAAATATTGCGAAATTTTACGCACAATTCGAATTATTTCTCGTTGCCATGACTCTAGCAGCGGCGCATTTTTTTCGATGAAGTACAAAATGTTTTCTTGTGGCTCTTCTGGAAAACGGCGTTCTCGTTTTTTTGACTCTTGCTGCGAAGTAGGGATTGTGCGCCACAACTCGTTGACTTGAGATTGTAGGTAGTCTTCACGTTCTTGTTGACGTTTTTGCTCTTCATAAAGTGAAATACGTTGCGGGCGCTTGTAGCGGTCTACACCATAATTCATTAATGCATGACATGAATCAATCAGGTTTTCGACCTCGGTAATACCGTATTTCTCTTCGCACTTGGCAATGTAGTTTTTGGCAAATAATAAGTAATCGATAATTGAGCTGGCATCAGTCCAGGTTTTAAATAAGTAATTGCCTTTAAAAAATGAGTTGTGACCATAACAGGCATGGGCCATTACCAAGGCTTGCATTGGCAGGGTGTTTTCTTCCATTAAATAGGCAATGCAAGGATCTGAGTTAATAACAATTTCATAAGCGAGGCCCATTTGCCCACGCTTATAATTCTGCTCTGTTTGAATGAATTTTTTACCATACGACCAGTGGCTATAGCCAATCGGCATACCCACACTCGAATAGGCATCCATCATTTGTTCAGCAGTGATCACCTCAATTTGATTAGGGTAGGTATCGAGTTTATAAATTTTCGCTACCCGTTCAATCTCAGTTTGATACTCTGTTAATAGATCAAATGTCCAATCAGGACCGTCGCTAATACGTTTATCGGCCATACTTTACCTCACTGGCAAGGCTATGCGGCGCCTTGCTGCTGACGATTCTTTTTAAATAATTCACGGAAAATAGGGTAAATGTCCTCAACGCCACGAATGTGTTGCATGGCAAAATTGTCGTGGGTTTGCACTATTGATTGATACTCTCGCCATAAACTTTGATGAGCACGAGCGGTAATTTCGATATAGGCGTAATAGCGCACCGCCTTTAACAGTTTATTACGTAAAATTTCACCACAGTTTGGCGAATCATCAGCCCAGTTATCACCATCAGAGGCTTGCGCTGCGTAAATGTTCCACTCTTCAGGGTTATAACGTTCAGCGATGATTTCGTTCATCAGTTTTAATGCACTTGATACTATGGTGCCACCCGTTTCTTGAGAATAGAAAAACTCTTGCTCATCAACTTCTTTCGCTTGGGTATGATGACGAATATAGACAACCTCTATATTTTTGTAGCTACGAGTTAAAAATTGATAAAGCAGAATATAAAAGCGTTTTGCCATGTCTTTCGTGGCTTGATCCATCGAGCCAGACACATCCATTAAACAAAACATCACAGCTTTGCTTGTTGGGTGTGGTTGCTTTTCATAATTACGAAAACGTAAGTCGTAATTATCAATAAATGGCACTGCTTTTATGCGGTTTTGCAGCTCCTCAATCTGACGTTCAAGTAACGCAATGGCTGCCTTGTCTGGCTGCTCTTCAGCTTGTAGCAGAGCGAGCTGACCTTCAAGCTCTGCAAGGTGGCGTTTTTTGCCTGCAGTCATCGCCACTCTTCGAGCAAGCGAGCCTTGTAATGAGCGAACAATATCAATATTGCTTGGCATGCCGTCGTTACAAAAACCAGCGCGATGGGTTTTCATTTGCACCAGTTTATCGAGCTGGTTTTGTTGCAGGTTGGGCAGTTCAAGATCTTCGAACAATAAGTCTAAGTATTCATCTTTTGAAATAGAAAATACAAAGTCGTCTTGTCCTTCACCAGAGTCACTGGCTTCACCTTCGCCGCTACCACCACCTTGACTGCCTCCTTGCGGGCGCTTGATTTTGTCGCCCGTAGAAAACTGGTCATTGCCTGGGTGGATCTGTTCACGGTCGCCACCACGTCCTTGATGAAAGATAGGCTCACTGATATCACGTTGCGGAATAGAGATACTCTCGCCGCTGGTGGTATCGGTTACGCTGCGCTTATTAATGGCATCAGATACCGCTTCTTTAATCTGTTTTTTATAACGCCTGATGAACCGTTGACGATTCAAGGTACTTTTGTTTTTTCCATTCAGGCGTCGGTCAATAAAATGCGCCATAACAACCCCCTTAAAACAAACGTTTTTTACTGCGATTTTCTAACGCGTAAATACCATTCAGAAAGTAAACGTACTTGTTTTTGGGTATAGCCTTTCTCAACCATACGATTGACAAAGTCTTCGTGTTTTTTCTGATCTTCTGCAGAGGTTTTCGCATTGAAGGAAATAACCGGCAGCAGATCTTCGGTATTTGAGAACATTTTCTTCTCAATAACTGTGCGAAGTTTTTCGTAGCTGGTCCAAAGCGGATTCTTGCCTTGGTTGTGGGCACGCGCCCGCAGTACGAAATTAACTATCTCATTACGGAAATCTTTAGGGTTTGAAATACCCGCAGGTTTTTCAATCTTCTCAAGTTCTGCGTTAAGCGCAGCACGGTCAAATAACTGGCCAGTATCTGGGTCGCGGTATTCTTGATCTTGGATCCAGAAATCTGCATAAGTGACGTAGCGGTCAAAGATGTTTTGCCCATATTCAGAGTAAGACTCTAAATAGGCTGTTTGTAACTCTTTCCCGATAAACTCTACATACTGTGGAATGAGGTAGCCTTTTAAGTGGCTTAAGTAACGCTCTTCAACATCGGCGGTAAATTGCTCTCGCTCAATTTGCTGTTCAAGAACATAGAATAAGTGCACTGGGTTGGCTGCCACTTCAGTGGTATCGAAGTTAAATACCCGCGATAGGATCTTAAACGCAAAGCGGGTAGAAAGCCCGGTCATGCCCTCATCAACACCCGCGTAATCGCGGTATTCTTGATACGACTTCGCTTTCGGATCAGTATCTTTTAAGCTTTCGCCGTCATACACCCGCATTTTTGAATAAATACTTGAGTTTTCAGGCTCTTTAATACGCGAAAGAGTGGTAAATTGTGCCAGTGTTTTTAATGTGCCTGGTGCACAAGGTGCATCATGTAATTCACTGTTTTCAAGAAGTTTGTTGTAAATTTTAACTTCTTCAGAAACACGTAAACAATAAGGCACTTTGACGATGTAAACACGGTCTAAAAATGCTTCATTGTTTTTGTTGTTCTTAAATGTTTGCCACTCAGATTCATTTGAGTGAGCTAAAATCATGCCATTGAACGGCAGGGCACTAATGCCTTCTGTGCCGTTGTAATTGCCTTCTTGCGTGGCTGTAAGTAGTGGGTGTAGCACCTTGATTGGCGCTTTAAACATTTCCACAAATTCCATTAAGCCTTGGTTTGCTAAACAAAGTGCACCTGAGTAGGCATAGGCATCAGGGTCGTTCTGTGCAAAGTGCTCAAGCTGGCGAATATCTACCTTACCAACTAACGCTGAAATGTCTTGATTGTTTTCATCGCCGGGCTCAGTTTTCGCAATCGCGACTTGATTTAAAATAGATGGGAAGCGCTTAACCACTCTAAATTGGCTAATATCACCGTTAAATTCGCTTAAGCGTTTTGCAGCCCACGGTGACATTACCGTTTTTAAATAACGCGGTTTAATGCCGTATTCTTTTTCTAAAAGCTCAGCGTCTTCATTTGGGTCAAATAACGCTAAAGGGTGGTCGTTAACAGGCGAGCCTTTGATTGAGTAAATAGGTACCTGCTGCATTAAGTATTTTAGTTTTTCAGCAATGGATGATTTACCGCCACCTACTGGGCCAAGTAAATACAGTACTTGCTTACATTCTTCTAAGCCTTGCGCAGCATGTTTTAAATAAGAGACGATTTGCTCAATGGCATCTTCCATACCATAAAAATCGTGAAATGCAGGGTAGCGTGCGACTACGCGATTAGAAAACAGCCTGCTTAAGCGCGCATCGGTTGAAGTGTCGATAATCTCCGGCTCACCGATGGCCATCAATAGCCGCTCAGGTGCACTGGCATAAGCTGATTTATCCTTCTTACAGATCTCGAGAAATTCCTCAATACTGTATTCTTCTTCTTGCGCTGCTTCGTATCGTGATTGGTAATGCTCAAAAATACTCATAGAGACCTCCGAAAACCCGCTAAAATGACGTGTAATTAGATTAAGAGAAAAGCAAAGGCTAATTAAAGCTTAGTCACGATTTTGAATTTTTGCGCAAGAAAATTAAGAATTTAATTGAAAAAAGCTCATCTTGATTACGCTTTTTGGCTGAGGGCTTGGCTGCGACTTAGAAGGGGCGTGCATCCGCAATAAAAAAGACGCCGAAGCGTCTTTTTTTGATTACTGCTAGTAACAGAAGATTAAGCGAAGTTAGCGTTCGCGAAGTCCCAGTTAACTAATGCCCAGAAACCTTTTAGGTAATCTGGACGAACGTTACGGTAATCGATGTAGTAAGCGTGTTCCCAAAGATCCACAGTTAGGATTGGAGTAACACCTTCATCAGTTAATGGCGTTGCAGCATTTGATGTGTTAACGATATCAAGTGTGCCGTCAGCTAGTTTAACTAACCAAGTCCAACTAGAACCGAAGTTGTTTACTGCTTTGTCGTTTAACGCTTCTTTGAATGCGTCGAAAGAACCCCATTTAGCGTTGATCGCGTCAGCGATTGCGCCTGTAGGCTCGCCACCACCGTTTGGAGATAGGCTGTTCCAGTAGAACGTGTGGTTCCAGATTTGTGCAGCATTGTTAAATACGCCACCTTCTGAAGAACATACGATTTCTTCTAGAGATTTGTTTTCGAATTCTGTGCCTGGGATCAGACCGTTTAATTTCACAACGTAAGTGTTGTGGTGTTTACCGTGGTGAAACTCTAGAGTCTCTTTTGAAATATGTGGCTCTAATGCATCGATTGCGTATGGTAGTGACGGTAGTTCAAATGCCATTTTTTATCTCCATCTTCTTGGTTGATAGTCCACTCAGTTATAGGTAATAGCAAGGTAAACAGCGTACTTCCCTATACCAAGTGGTATTATAGTGTTACTATAATTGTTGAGTATTTTACTCAAGTTTTAGCAAACAGCAATGCTATTGCTAAAGACTATTTAAAATTGTGGCTACGAATGCCGATTTTAAGTTATATATCTGAGGCCACAGTGAAACTTTTTCAAGGCCAATGTAGTAAGCCAATGTCTTTTTTGAGGTTGTAAATGGAAACCATCGATAAAATTAAACAGCAAATTTCTGAAAATCCAATTCTTCTTTACATGAAAGGATCACCAAAGTTACCTAACTGTGGTTTTTCTTCACAAGCATCACAAGCACTTATGGCGTGTGGTGAGCAGTTTGCTTACGTTGACATTCTACTTAACCCAGATATCCGTGCAGAGTTACCTGCATACGCAAACTGGCCAACATTCCCACAGTTATGGGTAGAAGGCGAGCTTATCGGTGGTTGTGACATTATCATCGAAATGTTTCAACGTGGTGAATTACAGCCACTAATCACTGAAACAGCTGCAAAGTACAAAGAAAAAGACGCTGAATAATTATATTTAGTGTTGAAAGAAGCCGCTGATTGCGGCTTTTTTTTTACCTATTTTCTTAGTTAAGTACAACTTAAAAATAAAATGCATGTTCAATTTTCTGCTGGGTTGATTATTAAATGAAATGTGAAGCTCCACCACTTGTTGTGTCTGGTGCGCTAGTAAAACAGGAAAGTTCCTACTTTTTCAAAGGGGTGCCTTTTACGGGGGTTGCGATTTTCACTGAAAGCGGGGTTGTTGTTAGCAAAAAGCAATTTTTTAATGGCGAAATATTAGGAGAATACAATTTTCCTTATATCGATATTAAAGGGCTTGAGTTATTAGATAGTATCATTGATGAAAAATGGGATGGAAACTTACAGCTTTTTCATGAAGGTAAGCCTTTTAATGGTGTTGTTTATGAGATTGCTTATGACTGGGTGTGTGATGTACGTTGTATCATTGAAGGGTGGGAATTAGATGGTTTGTCTCAACATTTTCAAAAGCATGATTGTTACTCTGAATTAATTTATGGCGCTGGTCCTATTCAGTATGAATATATATGGAATGAGCCTTCAGTGTTGTCTTATTACAAAGTGAAGGTTCAAGCTGGGGATAAAAGAAGTTTAAAGTTATCATTTAATAAAGAGAATAAGCTTCGTGGTATATATATCTATAAGAGTATTGACGATATCTTTTCTTTGAATGCTAAGGTTGATGACTCACCGCTAAAAATCACGAGTTTTAGCGATATAAAAAAATTGCTTTCTGATAATGTTATAGAGCTTAGCTTACAAGACGTAACGGATGTAAAATTTACAGAATTATTGCCGTCGCTGTTAGAGTTCCCAGTTAATACGCTTTTAGTTTCAAATATTAGCTGGGGTGTTTTATACGAGCTGAAAAAACATGCTTGGCTGGAGCTAGAAGAACTAAGCTTTCACCATTTAGTTAATTTAACATTAGATGAGGTCATTTCTTTTCGAAATGATAATTTTAAGAAGGTAAAAATATTATACAAACTTAAGCTTTATTAATGAGTTAAGATTTATGTTTTTTCATAAGTCTTTTCTCTATGTTCTTTTAAAGTTTTATTTACCAGTTGATCAGCTTGACGTGTTGTCTCGGGAAGTCTGTATTTAGGCGTTAGCTTGAGAACCCACTCAACTGCTGTATCTAAAGATACTTTATGGCCAATAGATACATAAACAGGTTTAATGTTATCTTGTGTGCGTAACACTTTGCCAATAACTTCGTCGTTATCTAATAAATCTGCCGTTGCGCCGCGGTGTGCTGCAAGTTCATTAAACTCGCCTAATAACTTGGTTTTTCCGCAACCTATGGTGGGGATATCTAATGTGACACCCAAGTGGCAAGCAAGACCAAAACGCCGTGGATGTGCAAGGCCATGGCCATCGCAAACAATTAAATCAGGTGTTATGGTCAGTTTGTTATATGCATTTAAAAGCGGTGGCACTTCACGAAATGAAAATAGCCCTGGTATATAAGGAAAGCTGATGGCCTCAATACTAGTTTGTACTTCAAGTACTTTTAATGTATCAGCATTCAGTACCGTAATTGCGCCAACAACTTCAGATGATTGTTCGTTATAAGCAACATCGACACCAGCAATTGTCTTAACACACTGCTTTTCATCGGATGCTCTTACTTTTTTAGAGAGCGACAGCTGTGCTTCTTTTAAACTATTGATATCCATAACATCTTAAAAATTCAAAGTATAATGTGAGATTTTATCATAATTAAAAAATGCTAGTTGTATGAAAAAAATAAAGTTTATTATTACTCATCAAAAAAGCAGGTACATGTAAATAATGAATAAAAACTTAGAAAAATTTTTACGAAAGCGTAAGCGTGCAATCAAAGGCCCGGAAAAGTATAAAAATATTTTTGAGGATAATATTGTTAGAATTACTCACTATATTGAGCATGGTAAAACCCAGGGAGAAGAGTTTTCTAATGAGCGATTACCTTTTGCTCCTTGGGAAAAGCTTAATATTGAACTGTCAGGCCAATGTAAAATTTACGAAAATATTGCACAAGCTAGTTTAGTTAAGGACAGCGTGATTGATGCAGAGCACTTAAGTTATTATTTAAATTATGGATACTATGAATTAGCAATTGCGCATATAAAGCAAAAACGCTGTTTTATTCGTTTTGGAGTTGAAAACGAAGGAGTTATTTCACCTGGCAGTGTATTTCAATTAGCTACAGCTTTTTTATTACATCAGTATGATTATGCTCGGCAATTTTATAGATTATTCGAAAACGGTTATATGAAAAACTGGATAAACCGTTCGAAAAGTCATATTGGTGATTTTATCATCTTGTTGTTTGATAGGGCGAAAGGTGATAATACTCTAAAACCGATTGTAGATGACTTTGCTTACCAAGCTATTTTAGATAATTGGAATAGTACTGACTTAACAAAAGTCACCGCTTATCTAAATCAGTTATGTGATGATCAAGTCACTCAGGTAGCATCACCACCGAGTAAGATGTTTTTTGAGTTCGATAATATGAACTGGCAATTTACACCTTATGCTGCACTTATGCTGCTAACGTTAAGAGCACAACATGGCCTTGAGAACCCTGATTTTGATCACCCAGGTTTTGGCAATGTGACTTCTTTACTATTAACACAGCCTGTAGCCCCTCAAAAAGATGAGGTGCTTGAACAACTCGTTGCCAAGTTACATGAGCAAGGTTTCAACGAAAAGGCTTTATTAGCATAGAGGTTTAAATAAGTGGTAATTTAATCAGTATGATACGACTTAGCATTGCAAAAGCTCATATTATGTTACGGGTTTCTTTGTTAATCATGATCCATCTCGAATGTGTTAAAGGCCATTAGGGCAGCAAAACATGCACGCTTAATCCACCTTGCTCGCGGTTATGTAAGCTGATTTGCCCGTGGTGTGCTTCAACTATTTCTCTGCAAAGTGCTAACCCTAAGCCACTACCTGTTGCTTTGGTTGAGTAAAAGGGAATAAGTGCGTTCGCCATTACAGCTTCACTCATACCTTTGCCTTTATCACTCACCGTGATGTGTGTGCCACTTGCTTCTTGTTGCACAGTTAAGCTGACACCTTCGGGGTTTGACCCTGACTCATAGGCATTTTTTAATAGGTTTATAAGTAACTGTTCGAGCTGAGTGTGATCAGCGTCAGTTGTCACTCGCTCATCAAGTGAGACCTCAACCTGCCACTGACTTTTTAATTGCTCAATCAGTGTCGGCCAGTTAATCGTTGATAGTTGAGGGGTGGGTAACTTGGCAAATTTACCATAACCTTGCACAAACTCATTAAGGTGTTTTATGCGGTCTTCAATGGTTGTAAATACCCGTTTTAAGCGTGGTTCATCGACTTCTTTTGTTAAAAGTTGCGCGCTATGAAGCATTGATGACATTGGCCCAAGGGAGTTGTTAAGCTCATGGCTAATAATACGAATAACTTTTTTCCAAACCTCTACTTCTTGGCGGCTTAGTTCGCGGGTCAGCTGTTTAAAAACATACAGTTGATGAAACTGATTATTAAGTAATAATCGGCCTGTTGCCATATGCCAAGTTTGTGATTCTTGATCCGCTTTGTCGAGGGTAAATAAGCCATCAACACCTTTGTGTATGGCACGCGTTAATTGCTCGCAGCTTGAATCTAATAAGTTTTCTAGCTTGGCGCCTTCAAGGGCTGATTTAGCATCAAGTAAGCTGCGGGCACTGTGGTTGCTATAAACAATAAAGCCTTGGTCGTTAGTCAAAAGCACAGCTTGTGGGGAGCTTTGCAGTACTTTGTCGAGCATCAACTCACGCTGATAAATCCATTGTTTTTCTTGGCGAAGCTGTTTTGCAGTTTGGTTATAAAGCCGGCATAAATCACCTAGCTCATCACTGCCATCATAGGCTAATAATGTAGCCAGCTCACCATCTTTAAAATTAAGCAGCCCGGTTTCGAGCGAGTTCATGCCATCAATGAGCGGAGCTGATAATTGCGCGGCAAAAAATCCGCTTATCAAGGTGCAAGCGAGTAGGGCTAATAGGCTGTAAAGCAAGCTTATGCCCGCAAAATAACAAACCAATATAAGCGGCAATGCAGACGCTGCAATACACAAAGTGATGATTTTATATCGAAACGAAAAACGCATTAGTATTCAATCTTAAATTTATCAAGCCTGCGGTAGAGTGCTTGGCGGCTTAAACCAAAATGGCGAGCCACTTTAGCAATCACACCTTTGTACTCGCTCATGGCAAGTTCGATCTCTTGTTTATTAGGCTCTGCTCTTGTATGTGTTGGGCTGTTTGTTTCAACTTGTAAGCCAAAATCAGCAAGCTCAATCACCCCTGAGGGTTTTAAAACGCCAGCGCGTTTACAGGCATTTTCAAGCTCACGAACATTACCCGGCCAGCTATGGGCGAGCAGGGTTTTTTCTGTACTTAACGACAGTGTGCGCTCAGGCAAAAAGTGTGCGACTAAAGCTAAAATATCATCTGGGCGATGGGCAAGGCTTGGTAAATTTAACTCAATTACATTTAAGCGGTAGTAAAGGTCTTCGCGAAATTGACCTGTTTTAATTGCATGGCTTAAATCTTCATTGGTTGCTGAAATCACCCGCACATTCACTTTACGTGTTTGTGTTGAGCCTAAACGTTCAAATTCACCAGTTTGTAAAATGCGTAATAATTTCATTTGTCCAGAAAGTGGCAAGTTACCAATTTCGTCTAAAAATAGGGTGCCACCATCGGCCGCTTCAAAACGGCCAATGCGTTGTTTAGTAATACCGGTGTAGGCGCCCGCTTCTGCACCAAATAATTCAGCCTCAATAAGCTCGCTTGGTAAAGCACCGGCATTAACAGTGATAAAGGGTTTATCAGCTAATAATGAATTAGCCTGTATTATTTGCGCAATGCGCTCTTTACCACTGCCGTTGGGGCCTGTGATAAGCACTGAAATATCCGATTTAGCCACTTGAATCGCAAGATTAACAATGTGCTCCATAGCGGTACTTTTATAAACCAAGCCCACCAAATTTGCTTGTTGCACAGATGCGTCACGCTCTTGCTGGTGGCGTGTAAAGGTTTCGTTTTGCTGTTTTGCTCTACCCAGTTCGATTAGGTTATTTACACAAGTAAGTAGCTTGGCATCGTCCCATGGTTTTGGTAAATAATCAGCAGCCCCTGCTTTGACAAGTTCAACGGCAGTAGAAAGCTCTGTCCATGCGGTGATCAAAATAATCGGTAGGTGAGGGTTTATGTCTCGTAAGGCATAAAAAAGTTCTTTGCCTTCTTCGCCGGAAGTGGTGTCGGCGGTAAAGTTCATGTCTTGAATAACAAGCGCAATACGTTGGTATTGTACGGCTTGAATTGCCTCAAACGGGTTACTTGCTGTAACAACATCAAAACCGTGAATTTCGAGTAATAACGACAATGCATCCAAAATGGCTGGGTTATCGTCGACGATAAGTATTTTTTCCATATTATTGTTTTAGTTATTTTCCTAATAAGGGTGCAAGATGAATGCTACACTGTTAATCCAGTGTAGCATAGGTTGGGAGAACTAAATTGTTCGAGTTGCAATGCTCGGTGAGATATTCGCCGCCCGTTTTGCAGGTGCAAGGACTGCTAATAAACTCATAACGAACACTGCCAGCGCTGTAGCAAGCACGTAGCTAACATCAAGCTGAGCTATTGAAAAGTGCTGCATGAGCAACTGGCCTAAATACACGGCAGCAATCACACCAATCACTAAACCAACTATACATATCATGGCGTTTTCAACTAAGAAGTAGCTGATGATGGCCGATTTTCTGGCGCCTAAAGCGCGGCGAGTGCCTATTTGTTTAGTACGCTTGCTAATATTGAACAGCGTTAGGCCGAAAATACCCAGGGCCGTCACCAACACTAAAATAGTAATAAGTACAATCAACATGCGCATCATTAATGTATCTTCAGCCATGTATGACTCTTTATCGTCATCTAAGCCACGAATGCGAGAAATAACGCGTTTGTTGTAGTTTTTCAGCATGGCTTCTTCAACACGGTTCATGACTGATTGGCGTTGACCAGGCTCTGTTCTAACCACAAAGCGTGCATTTGTACCAGGTTTAATAAAAGGCAGCAGTGCTACGTTATCTGGGCGGCTGTCTTTAAGCCAAGGGCCTTTCATTAGATCAATAACACCAATTATTTTCATTGGAATGTCACCAAAGTAGACTGTTTGCCCTAAACCATTGCCTTCAGGGAACAACTCATCGAGTAGAGTTTTAGTAACAACGGTTACTTTTGAAAGCTCATCATAGTTATCGGTGACGATCACTTCGTCTTCGGTGTAGTTACGCCCAGCAATGAGTTTTACACCATAAGTATTAATGCCATGCTCATCGATAAACATGTAAGAGCTACGCGCTGATTTACTCTCTTCAGGTGCTGGCTTTAAACTAAAATCTGACGAAGAGCCACTGCCCGAAAGCGGTGTATTACTTGAATAAGCAGCATCAACTACACCAGGTATTTGACGAAGCATGGCTTCATCAAGCTCATATTGCTGTGACGGCGACACATCTTTGCCAAACATCATGACATTAAAAACGAAAATGTCTTGTTCAGGATAGCCAGTCTCTTGGCTTAAATAGCTAATTCTGTCTTGAATAATAAACGCTGCGTTACTAACAATTGCAGTGGTGATGGCAATTTGGATCAGTAATAAAATGGCGCCAACTTTTGAGCGGCATAAGGCGTGAAAGATAGGTTTAATTTCTAACATGGGTGTCTTCCTTATTGGCTCTTAAGATAAATAGCAGGGTTGGTTTTACATACCAGCCAAGCAGGGTACAGACCCGCTATCACACAGGTGCTAATTGCAATCACAGGTGCGCTGAGTAGCATGGTTAAATCCATAGTGGCTAAGCTTTGGTAGTAGCTATAGCTTTGACGTACGCCTAATAAGCCCACTTGCGCCAAAATAATTCCGAAGATGCCACCTAAGAAACCTAACATCGCGACCTCAACAATATGTTGAAAGAATATTTGGCGTTTGCTTGCACCTAATGCACGGCGCACACCAACCTCAGGAGCGCGGCGTAAAAATTTCGCTAGTAATAAACCTAAAATGTTGGCAAGGCATACTGCTAAAAACATAAAGCTTAGGCCAACCAGAATTTCGTTGTCTTCGCTAACGACATTGTTGTACTGCATCCACTCATTTACATCGCGTAAGGTGGCGGTTAATTTTTCGCGGTTAAAACGACCTAGCTTTTGTTGCTCTTGCATATAGGCCATTAAAAAGTCTTGGTAAGCTTGTTTTTCTGCAGGTGTTTTTAGTTCAACCCAAAATTGTAACCACACCATTTCAGAATTGAGTTTGTCGTTAAAGGTATTGGTTTTTTCGTGCTTCCAACCATTGGTATTACCCCAGTTTTCAAGCTCTCGGGCTTTCATTAGGCTAAATGGTAAAAATAGTTGCTCGGTCTTATTAAATGCACCGTTGTTCAGATCATAATATTTGGTGGTGATATCCCAATCATCAATCACGCCAATAACTTCGTAGCTGGCATCATCGAGGTACACCATTTTACCGACAGGGTTTTCACCTGCGAATAACTTGTCGTTTAATTCTTTATTGATCACCACAACAGGGGCTGCATCGGCTTCTTGTTGCGCGCTCCAAACCCCACCGTAAATAAACGATAGGTTAAACATATCGAAAAAATCAGGCGTGGTTAGGCGTGCTTGTCCAATAAATGGTTTAACTTTATCTGAGTCTAAATAAACCGAAAAACCCGTTCTAACCATAGTGACACGTTTGCCACCCGCATTTGCTTGATTAAGATTAACGGCATCCTGATAAGTTAATTGCAGTGGCATGTTATCGACTGTCCACCACGTACGGCCTTCATCCATGGTTTGTAGCTGTACTGTATAAAGGTCGCTACTTTTTTCAGGAATAGGGTCTGCCGACATCATGTGGTACACAGATAAACTGGTCATGGTTACGCCAATACCAATGGCAATGGCCAGTACCATTAAAAAGCTCACAAGTGGCGTGCGCTTAAAGCTGCGCCAGCTTAAATCTAAATAATGAAGGAACATGGTTACACTCCAGCCGCTTTAAGATTTTGAGTGCCTTGGTACAAGGTGAAGTCAGCGAGTTGGCCGTCAACAACTTGGATATTACGTGGTGCTCTGCGAGCAAGTTCTGGATCATGAGTAACCATGATGATGGTTGCGCCATCACGGTTGATTTGCTCAAGTAGCTCCATTACTTGACGGGCCATTAAGCTATCTAAATTACCGGTTGGCTCATCGGCAAGTAAAAAGCGCGGTTCACCAGCAAGGGCTCTGGCAATAGCTACACGTTGTTGTTGGCCACCAGAAAGTTGTTGCGGTAAGTGTTTAGCGCGTGATGCTAAACCAACTTGCTCTAAGCATTGCTCGATTCGGCGTTTACGCTCGGCGGCTTTGATACCGCGATAACGCAGTGGTACTTCAATATTTTCATAGAGGTTCAAATCTGGGATCAGGTTGAAGCCTTGGAAAATAAAACCAATTTTTTGATTACGAAGATCTGCACGCTGGTTGTCGTTTAGCTTACCCACGTCAATACCATCTAGCATGTATTGGCCTTCGCTAAAGGGTTCTAACATACCGGCGATGTTTAAAAATGTGGTTTTACCTGAGCCACTTGGCCCTGTTACGGCAATAAATTCACCTTCTTTTACTTGTAGATTAAAGTCACGAAGGGCATGTGTTTGTACCATATCTGTTTGATACACTTTGCTGATGTTGTTCATTGTAAGCATGTTGATTATTCCTTTTATTTGTTAGCGTAAAACCAGTGTGGGTGCTTTTTTAAAGCGATCGTAGTTTGAGATAATTAGCTTATCGCCAGGCTCTACGCCTTCAATTATCTCCACAGCATTGATACTGCTTGCACCGGTTTTTATATCGATTAAATAAGCCATGTCACCGTCAACTTTATAAGCATGGGTGCCACCTTGTTGTAAGAATGCGCCTCGTTTTACTTGTAATACATCGTCGCGATTCTCTAGTAAAATACGTGCAGTTAAGCGTTGGTTTTGGCGAATGCCAGAAATCTCATTGTCAAAGCGTACGCGGGTTGTCACCTCGCGGTTATTCACTTCAGGTGATATAGCCGATAGTATGCCTGTGACATGACGAGCACCTAAAGTAAGCTCAACTTGCATACCAAGACCTAGCTCATTGGCGTAACTTTCTGGTACTTGCAGTTCTGCTTCAAAGTTACTTAAATCTACCAATGTCATTAATGGTTGGCTTTGTGTGACCACTTCTTTTTGTTGCACTAATAAGTTACCCACAATGCCGCTTACACTCGCGGTAATAGTGAGTTCATTTACTTGTCTGAGTAAGTCATCAACAATCAGTTGCTGACGTGCCAGATCACGCTCTGCAGCTTTTAGCTCAAATGCGAGGGTATCTTTAGCTAAGCTGACTTCTTGCTCGGCGTGCTTATAAGACAGCTTGGCACGAGCTAAGTCATCAACGGCTTTTTCTAAATCTATTTGGCTAATTAAATGTTTTTCGATTGAGATTTTAGCTCGGCGGTTTTCTCTATCTGCGGCATTGAGTTCAACTTGCGCTAAATCGAGCGCTTTAGTCAGGCTTAGTTTTTGTCTGCGCGCTTCAAGTTGCTTGCGCTGTAATTCGCCTTCTAATCGCGCTAATACTGATTGTTGTTGTTTTAGCTCGTTGGTTAGCTCAGGGCTGGTTACGGTTGCGATCACTTCATTTACTTCAACGCTGTCACCGGCTTTTACTTTTAAATCGACAAAGCCGCGTTCTGGGCTATAAACCTTTGGCGCATTAGCTGCAACGATTTTACCGCTTGCTGCTACATCTCTGGTGAGTGTCTTTTGGCTTACTTCACTAATTTGTAGGCTTGCTGCATCAACCGAAATGCTGCCATCGTTACTGGCAAACAATGCTTGAAAGCCGAGTGCACCAACAAGTATTACACTTGCAGCTAGTATAAGTGGCTTTTTAATGGTGGTTTTCTTGGCCACGGTAATATCTTGGGCACTGGTATCCTTAATCATCATAACTCCTTACGATTCTCAAAACACACAATCATGAAGCCAACGGCAAGCATGGTAAGTGGAGAAGCCATAAACAAACTGATAGTGAACATTTTGAAATCCTCAATTTCGCTGATGTCTTATCTATACCAGTAGCGTGCCAGTTTTTAATTTATTGATTTTTAATTATTTTATGTTTTAACAGTGAGTTAATGTCTGTCCGCGGACAGAAAAAGTGTCCGCTGCGGACACTTTTAAATTGCTGATTGTTGACGCAAGGGTAAAGAACTCAGTCATTGCGACTAAGGTAGTCTGCTCAGATACGTAGTTTGTAACTATGCTAAAGCCAAGAGTAAATAATGATGCAGTTAGGCTAGGCGAGACCCCGTAAAAAACTGCATTGATATTCATATCTTGAATAATTATTCAAAACAAAGCGCAGTTTACGTTAACGTAAATCGGCGGGTTTTTAGATTGTTTTTTTACAAGTTGTTAAATTTGACACCAGTGTCATAAAAAAATAACGGGTAAAATACGACTAAATGTAAAAAAATAGCATAGAATTTAAAAAGTGCTTTAAGTGAGAAATATTCATGAATATGAATATGTATTCAAAACTCTATTGACTCATGAGGTATTTGGCGATAGTTTTGTTCGTCTGCTAGCACTGTCACAAAAGACTGAACCGCTAGTCGTTGTAGCAAGGGGAGGGGTCTATGTTATACGACTCAAAATTAGAAAAAGATAATTGTGGCTTTGGCTTAATAGCCCAGGTCAATGGTCAGGCGAGTCACCGCTTGATTCGAACAGCAATCACTGGCTTAGATCGCATGGAACACCGTGGGGGTATTTCTGCTGATGGTAAAACAGGTGATGGCTGTGGTTTATTAATGCAAAAACCTGATAGCTTCTTTCGTGCTATAGCCAGCGAACATGATTGGCATTTAGGAAAGAACTACGCCGTTGGCATGGTATTTTTAAATGCCGATCCTGTACTTGCGCAAACAGCTAAAGATGTGTTGAGTGAAGAACTCGAAAAAGAAACCTTGAGCATTCAAGGCTGGCGCGTAGTACCTACCGATGCGTCATGTTTAGGGCCAATTGCAAAAAAACAACTACCAGGCTTTGAACAAATTTTTGTAAGCGCACCAGAAGGCTGGCGTCCAAAAGATTTAGAACGTCGCTTGTATGTAGCGCGTCGTCGTGCTGAAAAGCGCCTCGAAAACGATGAACATTTTTATATTGCCAGCTTATCTGGTTTAGTTACTGTCTATAAAGGCTTAATGATGCCTGTAGACTTACCTAACTTTTATTTAGACCTAGCTGACATCCGCATGACCAGTGCGATTTGTGTATTCCACCAACGTTTCTCTACTAATACACAACCTCGTTGGCCACTGGCGCAACCATTCCGCTATCTAGCACATAATGGTGAAATTAATACGATTCAAGGTAACCGCCAATGGGCTCGTGCCCGTGCGTATAAGTTTGCCTCACCACTTATTCCTGATTTGCAATCAGCAGCACCATTCGTGAACGAAAGTGGCTCTGACTCTTCAAGTTTAGATAATATGCTTGAATTGTTCTTAGCCGGTGGCATGGATTTATTCCGTGCAATGCGTATGCTTGTGCCGCCAGCATGGCAAAAAAACCGTGCTATGGATGATGACTTACGTGCATTCTATGACTTTAATTCAATGCATATGGAACCATGGGATGGCCCAGCTGGTATTGTCATGTCTGACGGTCGTTTTGCTGCTTGTAACCTTGACCGTAACGGTTTACGCCCAGCGCGTTATGTAATTACCCAAGATGGTTTTATTACCCTTGCCTCAGAAGTAGGTATTTGGGACTACGCGCCAGACGAAGTGGTTGAGAAAGGCCGTGTTGGCCCTGGTGAGTTATTAGTAATTGATACTCATCAAGGTAAAATTTGGCATTCAGATGAGATTGACCAAGATCTTAAGTCACGCCATCCATATAAAGCATGGCTTGAAGCAAACGTTAAGCGTTTAACGCCATTTGAACAGTTATCTGAAAAAGATGCGGGTAACCGTTCTTTTGATGACGAAACACTGCTTAAGTATCAAAAAATGTTTGGCTACACCAACGAAGAGCTTGATAGCGTGATTCGTGTAATGGGTGAAAATGGTCAAGAAGCAACAGGTTCAATGGGTGATGACACGCCATTTGCGGTTCTGTCAGAAGGCCATCGCTCACTGTTTGATTACTTCCGACAAAAATTTGCGCAAGTAACCAATCCACCAATTGACCCACTTCGTGAAAATCACGTTATGTCACTGGCAACCTGTATTGGTAGTGAGCAAAACGTATTTAACGAAACAACCGGCCACGCTAAGCGTTTACAGTTTGATACGCCGATTTTGATGTACGCTGATATGCAACAGCTGATCAATGCTGACGATGAGCATTACAGCTACTGTAAAATTGATATCACTTACACACAAGAAGAAGGCTTAGAAAAAGCAATCACACGTATTTGTGATGAAGCACAAGAAAAAGCAGCGTCAGGCTGTGTCATGCTTATTTTAAGTGATCGTAACTTTAGCGAAACGCATTTGCCGATCCCGGCTGCGATGGCGGTTGGTTCAATTCAAAGGCGTTTAGTCGATAATAACTTACGTTGTGAATCTAATATCATCATCGAATCGGGTAGTGTCCGTGATGCGCATCAGTTTGCGGTATTACTTGGTTTTGGTGCAACGGCAATTTATCCGTACCTTGCATATGAATCATTAGTTGCAATGAGTGACAAAAAGATTTTAAACAAGAGCTATTGCGAAGTAACGCTTGCTTATCGTAATGCGATCAACAAGGGTCTGTATAAAATCATGTCGAAAATGGGGATCAGTACTGTTGCTTCGTACCGCTGCTCGATGTTATTTGAGGCAGTTGGTTTATCAGATGCGGTTGTAGAAACCTGTTTTAACGGTGTAGCTAGTCGTATCAAAGGGGCGTGTTTTACTGATTTTGATGATGACCAACGTAAACTTCATAAGCTGGCATTTAGTAAACGTAAGTTATTAAGTCATGGTGGCTTACTAAAATATGTTCACGGTGGTGAGTACCATGCTTATAACCCAGATGTTATTCAAACACTGCAAAAGGCAGTGCGCTCTGGGGATTATAAAGACTACTTGGCTTATGCTGATTTAGTAAATAACCGTCCGATCACCAATTTACGTGACATGTTGGCGGTGAAAATTCCTGATAGCGGTGTGAGTGTTGATGACGTAGAGCCAGCAACTGAGCTTTACAAACGTTTTGACTCAGCAGCAATGAGTATTGGTGCATTATCGCCAGAAGCACATGAAGCACTCGCGATTGCAATGAACCGCTTAGGGGGTTGTTCAAACTCTGGTGAAGGTGGTGAAGACAAGCTTCGCTATGGTACAGAGAAAAACTCACGTATTAAGCAAGTTGCTTCGGGCCGTTTTGGTGTTACACCACATTACTTACGTAGCGCTGATGTCATTCAGATTAAAGTGGCGCAGGGTGCAAAACCAGGTGAGGGTGGTCAATTACCGGGTGAAAAAGTAACGCCGTATATTGCAAAATTACGTTACTCAGTGCCTGGTGTGACCTTGATTTCGCCTCCGCCGCATCACGATATTTACTCGATTGAAGACTTAGCCCAGCTTATTTTCGATTTAAAACAAGTAAACCCAGATGCACTGATCTCGGTGAAACTCGTTTCTGAGCCGGGTGTGGGTACTATCGCAACAGGCGTAGCTAAAGCCTATGCCGATTTAATTACCATTGCTGGTTATGACGGTGGTACAGGTGCAAGCCCGCTTACTTCTGTTAAGTATGCAGGTAGCCCTTGGGAGCTTGGTCTTGCTGAAACCCAGCAGGCGCTGGTAGAAAATGGTTTACGTCACCGTATTCGTTTGCAAACAGATGGTGGTCTTAAAACGGGCCTAGATATCATTAAGGCGGCTATTTTAGGTGCTGAAAGCTTTGGCTTTGGTACTGGCCCTATGGTGGCACTTGGTTGTAAATATTTACGTATTTGTCACTTAAACAACTGTGCGACTGGTGTTGCAACGCAAGACGATACGCTGCGCCAAAAGCATTATCATGGCCTACCAGAGATGGCGATGAACTACTTTAAGTTTATAGCTGAAGAAGCACGCCAAATTATGGCAAGCCTAGGTGTAACTCGTTTAACAGATTTAATTGGTCGTTTGGACTTACTTGAAGCAATCGAAGGCAACACAGAGAAACAAAAGAAAGTCGATCTGTCGTCAGTGATTGCTGTGCCTAACAACCCAACGGGTGAAACACTGTATTGTAGTGCGCCAAATAGCTCACACTACTTAGGTCAGCTAAATGAAACCTTGCTTGAAAAAGCTAAACAAGCAATTGATGAAAAATCAGGTATCTCACTGGTTAACCGTATTTGCAATACAGACCGTTCAGTGGGCGCTATGTTATCTGGCTATATCGCTTCTAAACACGGTAACCAAGGTATGGCTGCTGATCCTGTCTCTGTTGAGCTTCATGGTACAGCGGGTCAATCATTTGGTGTATGGAATGCGGGTGGCCTTGAAATGACACTCGTTGGTGATGCCAATGACTATGTTGGTAAAGGCATGGCTGGCGGTAAGCTAGTAATTCGCCCACCGCTGGGTTCATCGTTCGAAAGCCACAAAGCGACTATTGCCGGTAATACCTGTTTATATGGTGCAACAGGCGGTAAGTTATTTGCTGCAGGCTGTGCCGGTGAGCGTTTTGCAGTGCGTAACTCAGGCGTTCAAGCGGTTGTAGAAGGTGTTGGTGACAATGGCTGTGAATACATGACAGGTGGTGTGGTTTGCGTACTTGGCAAAGTGGGTATTAACTTTGGTGCAGGTATGACAGGGGGATTTGCGTATATTCTTGATGAAGGCAACGACTTTGAAAAACGCATTAACCCTGAGCTTGTTGAAATTGTTACCCTTGAAGGGTTGGCGTCACACCAAGAACATTTACGCGGCCTCATTGCTGAGCATTTAGAGCTTACCGGCTCAAACCGCGCTGAGCAGATTTTAGCTAACTTCGATTTATACATGCCAATGTTTAAATTAGTTAAGCCAAAGTCTAGTGATGTAAAAAGTTTACTCGGACACCGAGCGCGCAGTAGCGCAGAGCTTCGTGTTCAGGCTCAGTAAGGGGGTAGTATGAGCGAAAATGTATACCAGTTTATCGATGTACAACGTGTTGATCCGCGCAAAAAGCCAATTTCAGCACGTAAACAATCTTTCGTAGAAATTTACGAGCCGTTTTCTGAGACACAAGTTAACTCACAGGCGGATCGCTGTTTAGATTGTGGTAATCCATACTGTGAATGGAAATGCCCAGTGCATAACTATATTCCACAATGGTTAAAACTCATTCGTACTGGCCGTATTTTAGAAGCGGCAGAGCTGTCTCACCGTACAAACAGCTTACCAGAGGTGTGTGGACGAGTTTGTCCACAAGATCGCTTGTGTGAAGGCTCTTGCACACTTGAAGAAGAGTTTGGTGCTGTCACTATCGGTAATATCGAAAAGTACATCACTGATACGGCATTTAAAATGGGCTGGAAACCAGATATGTCGTATGTGGTATGGTCTGACAAAAAAGTGGCTATCATTGGTGCAGGTCCAGCGGGCTTAGGTTGTGCGGATATTTTAGTACGTAACGGTGTTAAGCCTGTGGTGTTTGACCGTCACCCAGAAATCGGTGGCCTTCTTACGTTTGGTATTCCTTCATTCAAACTTGAAAAAGAAGTAATGCAAAAGCGTCGTGAAATTTTCACGGAAATGGGAGTTGAGTTTCAGCTAAACACTGAAGTTGGCGTTGACATTACCCTTGATGAAATTTTGGCTGAATATGATGCCGTATTCTTAGGGGTGGGTACCTATCAAAGTATGCGTGCAGGCCTTGAGAATGAAGATGCAGAGGGTGTGTTTGATGCACTGCCGTTTTTAATTGGTAACACTAACCGTGTTATGGGCTATGCAGAAGACAAGCAAGCTTATATCGATATGGCGAACGAAAAAGTCGTTGTATTAGGCGGTGGTGATACAGCAATGGACTGTGTGAGAACCTCTATCCGACAAGGTGCTACACAGGTTACCTGTGCGTATCGTCGTGACGAAGAAAACATGCCAGGCTCAAAGCGCGAAGTTAAAAATGCTCGTGAAGAGGGCGTTGAGTTTACCTTTAACGTTCAGCCAAAAGGCATTGTGGTTGACGAGCAAGGGAAAGTTGCTGGTGTTAAGATGGTGAAAACGCAACTTGGTGAACCGGACGAAAATGGTCGTCGTCGTGCTGAAGAAGTAGCGGGTTCTGAGCATGTTATTGAAGCAACTAAAGTGCTCATGGCGTTTGGTTTTAAACCTCATAAAATGGATTGGTTAGAACCGTACGGTGTTGAAATCAATCATTGGGGTGGTATCAATGCACCAGAAAAAGGTGAATTTACTCACCAAACAACCAACCCTAAGATTTTTGCCGGTGGCGATATTGTCCGCGGCTCAGATTTAGTGGTAACGGCTATTTTCGAAGGCCGAAATGCCGCGGAAGGGATTATGGATTATTTAGGCGTTTAATTCTAAGGCGCCATTCAACACTTTTAAAAGCAAGCTACCGAGCTTGCTTTTTTATTGCTTATCATTTTATTGATACGAAAATTTAACCTAGTTTTAGAAAAATAATGAAAAAATAGCGCTTATTACCTAAAATTTAGGAATGAATCTAACTGTTGAACAGAAAAAATTCATTATTTCGTACTAACTCCATATTTGCTCCATATTGTTGCGTTTTAATATTTAGTAGAGGCAGAAGCCCATCTTAATATTTGATGCTAACAACATGGATAAAAAGAAAATGTTTTGCGAACACACAAATGACGAGCAGTTAAGCTTTTTTCAGCCAAATTCGAAATCTGAAAATGATTTACTCAATGAGGTTATGAATAGTGAAGATCTGCACGATATTCTGACTATGGTTTTATTAGATGAAACCTTATCAGATACGCTTAAAGCGATGGTGAAGCAACAACTTAGAACAATAAAAAAAATATAAACGGAAATAGAAATGCCGCAGATATTAGTCGTTGAAGACGACTTAGATATTGCAGAACAAGTGCTGTTGTTCTTCAATGCATCTGGCTTTACCACTCACCACATCACTGATGGCAGTGCTGTGGTGTCGTGGGTTAAAGAAAATAATCCGGATGCGATAATTTTAGATGTAATGTTACCCAATTTAGATGGCGTGGAGTGCATGAAGCAGATCCGCGCTTTTTCTATGGTGCCGATTATTATGGTAACCGCGAAAGTCGAAGAGGCTGACAGGTTAAAAGGGTTGGAACATGGTGCCGATGACTATGTTTGTAAACCTTTTAGCGGTGCAGAGCTGGTGATGCGTGTTAAAGCTATTTTAAGGCGTTGTGCGTCAGCACCTAGTAGCGATGTAGTAGTGCAAGCGACTGATGCAATTTGCTTAATAGAAGATGCGCTTGAAGTTGAAATTAAAGGTGTCTCTTTAGGTTTAACAAAAGTGGAATTTGACGTATTTAAACTTTTGTACAAAGCCCCAAAGCGTGTTTTTTCTAGGCAGCAGATACTTGACCATATCCAACCAAACAACTTTGATATTACCGATCGGGTAATCGACAGCCATATTAAAAATATTCGCAAAAAGCTTAAGAGTTTAGATTTCTCTCCTAAGATAGTCGCTTCCGTTTATGGTGCTGGCTATCGCTATGATGAACGTCAAATCAATTGATTTGGCGTTCATCGCTTTCTAAATTACATACTGTTCGATCACCTTTTCGAATCGAATGGCTAAACACATACACTGATAATTCCCTCGTTTTGATATCTTGCCAAATGCGTTTGCTAGCCACAGGGCATAAAGCGTAATGTAAATATTGACTCAAAGCTTCACCTTCTAGAGCAATTTTGCTTGGCGTTTGCACATACACCTGAATTGCATCAGATGAGTAGTTAATTTTATTTAAGCGCCATTGCCCCAGTAAAAACTGTTTGGCAAAAAATTGCGAGATACGCTGTTTCGCCGCTGCAGATAACGGTGGATACTCTTTCGGTTTTTCATAGCTCGCATAATAAAACCCAGCACTCAATAGCACACAAGCAAGCGCGGCGCAGATAGGAAGAGGTGATTTTTTGGTTTTTTTAACTTTGCTTTGGCGGTGTTTACGCTCAACAGATTTTGCCCATTGAGCATGCTTTAATGACTCTGACATGGTTCCATTCCACAGTAGTTTATTATGCTATTTAAGCAATAAAATATGGTGGAAAAATGGAGGAGCTTATTTATTGCTTAAAGGCAGTAAAATTCGGATACATAATCCACCCGACTTACCCGGTAATGCACTGATACTGCCAGACATTAATTCGACAAAACTCTGGCAAATTGATAGCCCCAAACCTGAGCCTCCTGATGCGCGGCTTCGAGATTCTTCAACACGATATAAACGGTCAAAGAGTTTGCCTATATGGGCTTTACCTACACCCGGAGAAGTATCATCGACTTGAATAAACAGCTCTTGCTTGTTAGTTCTCACTTTGAGCCGAACATGACCAGGGCTGTCGGTATATAGGCAGGCATTAGTAAAAATATTATTAAGGATCTGATCGAGCTTTTGTTTATCTACCGTGATCTCTACATCTTTAGCAATAATAATGTCTGAAAAAAATGTCAGGTGGTGGCTGCGAACATAATGACGCATGTCTTGCTCGTACTCAGCAAAGACATTTGCAGCATTTAAGCGTTGGAGATTTAGCGCGAGAGTTTTGTTTTCTGCTTGAGATAACTGATACACATCTGAAATTAGGTTGTTAAGTTGCGCTATTTTGCCATTAATCTTGCTATAGGCTAGATCGCGGTTTTCTTGAATATCGAGCTCAAGTGCTTCTATATGCAGTTTTAATACGCTTAAAGGGGTGCGTAATTCATGGGATATATCAGCAAGCATTTTGTCTTTTTCAAGCAGGTTATATTGATAAAGTTTTGCTTTAAATAGCGCTTTTCGATGCTTGAAGTAATAAAGCACGAGCGCAAGAGTCGTGAACAACAAAACAATACCCGCAGACAATAACCAAATCTGTTTTTCTAGTCGTTGGTTATTCATTTGTGCAGTAGTGAGCTTATTTTTTTGCACTTCATCATCAATACGTTGCTGTTGCTCGATTGCTGTTAATTGCTTTTTGTTTTTTTCAACGGCTTGATTTAAATGTTCTTCAAACAAAGACTCGGCTAGTTTATTTTCAAGCTTCAATTGCTCAGTTGCGAGTTTGTAGTCACCGATAAGTTCGGCATAAACTGCGGTGTAGCCATGCAGCTTTTTATTTAGTAACCGATTATCAATTCCTTCGATAAGTTCTTTTGAACGACTTAAATAGAGGTCAATCAATTGTGAGTTCTTAAGTGGCAGGTGGAGTTCAATTAAATTGAAATATGAATATATTTGACTCAATGCTGAGCCAGATTTAAGTGCTGCTCTGAGGCCTGAATCTGCACTACTTAAAGCCATATGTTTATTTTCGAGCTTTAAATATAGTTGCATTAGCGTATGCTTTGCTGTTGCCATTCCTTCATAAGCATTTAAATCAGCTAAGCGTGAGTAGGCATTTTTTAATAAGGGTAAAGCTTGCTCATAGTCACCACGTTTATAAACTAACTTTGCCAACTGTAAGCTGGTATCTGCAATGTTTATTTGATTTTTTGTTTTAATATCAAACTCAAGTGCTTTTTTGTAGAAGTATTCAGACTGGGCAAGATCATCTAGGCGATGAGAAAGGTTTGCTAAATTATAAAAATTGGTGGCGATTAACTCATTATCTTTACTGCCAATTAAAAGCTTTTGTGCTTTTAATTGCTGAAACATAGACTGGTCTAGGTCATTCAACGTGTCATATAAGGTACCCAGATTACTATGGCTTTGTGCCTGTTTGTTTTTATCCTTTAACTCGTAAGCTAGTTTGAGTGCAGCCATATAATGCTGCTGAGCTTGGGTCGTTTTAACTTGGCGTCTGTAATTGATACCAAGCTCTTTTTGGATTTGATAATGCTCTTCTTTGGACAACTCAGCAATATGCTGTAAAGGTAAAAGTAACTCTATTGCAGCCTCGTATTGCCCTTGTTTTCTTAATATGGGGGCTTTTATCAAATCAATCGTCGATTTTGCGACAGGCGTGTTATTGCTTTGTAGTTTTTCAATTAACAATAGTGCTTTTTTTAGGTTTCCTTTCTGCTCTAAGGCAAATATTTCTTCTATCTGCGGTATGTGATCTGTATTAGCCATACAAGGAAGAGAAAGAAGAGCAAGGATTAAAGTTACAGTTAGCTTCATTAAATATTTCGGTGACCAAGTTTGCCGTTATGCTACTGAGAAAATGTGTGGAAAATATGGAGCAGTAAGAATATTAAAACATTGGGAATATAGAAAATCAGAAGTTATTAGCCATTGCCAATACTAAAGTGTGTTTTACATAATTGGTGCTAATTGTTATGTCTGTTTTTATAATAAATAGAGACAAATCAGTAATTTCTGATTGTGTTTGAACTGTAGCGAAATAAAATTATTGCGTACAAAATTTAAACGTAATGGCCTGATGTTAAAGCAGTAATTTAATTATTTTTATTAATTATTTTAGTTAGTCGGCCTAATTTTTAGGTGTAATAATATGAAAAAATCGCTACTTTCAGTTCTTGCAGTCACAAGTGCTTTATCTACAAATGTAGTCGCTAATGAATGTACGGGTGACTTGTATGGAATTAATTCTGGTCGCGGCCATCTAGGCATTGTTTTTTCTTTAAATGAGCAAGAGCAAACAGCCGCTATTCACTCAAAAGCAAAGTTTTCTTCTGCTGCTATGGCCTATGATAGTGCAAGAGATCGCTTATATTATGTTTCAGCTCCTCGACCGCTAACTTACAAACTTGATCCTAGTGATTTGAACTTATCTGAAGATGAGTTAAAAGATCTGCCAATTAAGGGGGCTAAATACAAATATACTCAGCTTGCTTATGTTGATATGGCAACTGGTGAACACACAGTAATTTCTCGATCTAATCCAATGACTCGACTGGCTTATGACGCTAATACTGACATGATGTATGGCTCTAAAGGAAGCAAGTTATATACTGTTGATCCTGTATCAGGAAAAACTACATTACTTGGTAACTTAACTGGCTATGGCGACAGCTCAGATATTTTGCGCGGCGACATGGTTTTTAAAGATGGCCAACTATTTTTGATCAGTGCTACGAGTATTTTTTCCGTTAATTTGAACACATTGGAGTTAACGAAAAAATCAGAGCATGGCTTAATTGCTGTTACAGGTGCTGCGCTTGATCAAAATGGTGAGCTATTAATTTCTAGAGAAATTATAAACGATCAAGGTCACTATAATACAACCAAGTTATATAAAGCATCGATTGAGACTGGCAAAACGTGTGCAATGGGAACCTACCCGATGCGCATAAATGATTTGGCGCTAAATACAGCAAAACCAGTTGCTTGCTATGCTCAACCTACATGTAGTGTAGAGCCAGACTCTTTTGTTGTTACAAGTATTGATACGCTAAGAAAAGCAACGTGGCAAGGTTATACACTAAATGGCCACTTAATGGATAAACCACTTGCGAAGCTTTTAAGTACAGAAAACTTTGGTGAACAGGGAACTGTTTATAAAACAGTATCTGTAAATCATGATTTTGCAGCGGCAAATTCGATTACTGAAGCTGCGATAGATGCTTATGGCACCGATGTTTTCTTTATTGGTAGTTTCCACAAAAGCGACTTCACAGATAGCGAATTAAATGAAGCTTACAATTGGTCCCTTAAAAAAGGAAACGTAGCGATAATAGCGGGTGATTCTGACTACCCTGAAGAAAAAGTGTATACGACTTGGGGCTACACAGTTACTCGCGATGGTTATGTTGATGGTCCAAATACACAAAACCCAGAAGGAGTGGGTAGTGCAGCTCAAGAGGCAATCTTTGCAGGACCATTTGGTGAAGTATCTCGCTTTTTCCAAGCTGGTGGCGCAAAAGGTTACTTCTCTGAAATGCCTTCAGGGACTCAAGTCTTAGCTGTAAATCAGGATGGCTTGCCTACAATTGTTTTAGATGCTGCAACAGGCGACATAATACTTGCTGATAGCGGTATGCTGACAACACAAAATAAAGAAGACAACTTTACTGATGGTACCGAGGTATCGAGCATGTCAGACCGTTTATTTATGAACTTAATCAATTATGCGAGTGAAATCGATTAATTGTAATTTTAGACGCTAATTGAAATCGCGAGGCTTGTGGCCTCGCGATTTTGTTTGTGAGTTTTATACCAATTTCGTTCAAAATTATAAGGAGGATAGTAATAAAGTTGAACAGGAAGTGAGTTATTTTTACATTGAAAGGAATTTAAAATGAAAAAGTTTTTATTATCTACAGTTAGCCTTTTAGGCTTAATACCTGCTGGCCTTAGCGCGTCTGAATGTACGGGTGAGTTATATGGAATCAACTCAGGGAGAGGGAGCTCGGGCTTCGTTTTTTCTTTAGATGAGCAAGCGCAAACGGCTAACATTCATTCTGCTGCAAAGTTCTCATCCGCAGCAATGGCTTTTGATAGCTATCGAAATAGACTCTATTATGTTTCAGCCCCAAGACCTTTAACTTATAAACTGGATACGAGTGTTCTCAACTTATCAGATGAAGAGTTAAATGATCTGCCTATAAAAGCCGACAAGTATCGATTTACACAACTCGCCTATGTTGATATGTCTACAGGCAAACACACTGTAGTGGCACGTACTAACCCTATGACCCGTCTTGCTTATGACCCTAACAAAGACGTTATTTATGGCTCTAAAGGGAGTAAGCTTTACCAGGTTGCTATTGATTCAGGTGAAACTCAGTTCTTAGGCAATATGAAGGGCTACGATAGTAGTTCAGATATTCTGCGTGGCGACATGGTTGTTAAAAATGGTGAGGTTTACCTCATCTCTGCCACAAGCATTTTTTTATTGGATCCGGAAACACTGGAGTTAACAAAAAAATCTGAACATGGTTTAACGACGGTAACAGGTGCTGCTCTAAATCAAAATGACGAATTGGTAATTTCTCGTGAAGTCATTAATGATCAAGGTAATTTTAATATTACTAAATTATATAAAGCATCAATCGAAACGGGTAAAACATGCACATTGGGGACATACCCAGTGCGAATAAACGATTTAGCACTAAATACTCTAAAGCCTGTTGCATGTTATGCGCAGCCTACTTGTAGTACAGGAGTAGAGTCGCTTGTAATTACGAGTATTGATAAGCAAAGAAAGGCACGATGGCAAAACTACACATTAAACGCTTACTTATTTGATCTACCGATGGCTAAACTTGCAAGCCCAGAAAATTTTGGTGAAAGTGGGGTTGTAGCTAAATCAGTATCGGTTAATCATGATTTTGCGGCATCAGGCTCAATTACTCAGGAAGCGATTGAAAGCTATAACACTGATATCTTCTTTATGGGTAGTTTTTACAACAGTGATTTTACTGAAACAGAAATTGCAGAACTATATAATTGGTCAGAGAAGAAAGGAAATGTTGTCATCATAGCATCAGATTCCGATATGACTGACGAGAAGGTGTATTCAAAGTGGGGTTATACAGTAACCAGAGAAGGCTACAAAGATGGACCAAATACCCAAAACCCAGAAGGTTTAAACTCTCAAATACAACAAGCTATATTTGCAGGTCCTTTTGGAGAGGTTACACGCTTTTATCAGGCCGGTGGTTCAAAGGGGTACTTCTCAGTAATGCCAGAAGAAAGCCAAGTGTTAGCTGTCAATACAGATGGCTTACCGACAGTGGTTTTTGACTTGAAATCGGGTGATATATTACTGGCAGATAATGCAATTATTAACTCTCAAAATAAAGTTGGTAATTATACCAATGGTACCGGAGTTAGTAGTATGACAGACCGTTTATTTATGAATTTGATATATTTAGCTAGCGAAATCGAATAACGCTAATCAGCAAATAAGAACTAAAATCGCGAAACGTGCTGTTTCGCGATTTTTTTTGCAGCCAAAGTAATTTCATTACCAGCAACTAGTAAGTGTATTTTTTATCCTGTTAGTGTGTTGTTTAACCAATAAATAATTAATGCCAACAAGCAATGAATGAATACCAGCAAACACAACTAACCATGATGAAAGCCCAGCTGTTAGATGATTAACCATTATCAAGCTAGCTAACATGATGACCAGTGAATAATTTAATACTGTTTGTAATAATTGCTTAAATCTTAAGTGCTTCCAGTGACTCCATAGAACCAGCAACAATGTAGTTGAGGGCAAGACAAACAAAATACATTTAAATAAAGCAACGACTAACTGCGTATCGTTATAGGGTGGCTCAACCACTGCGCCAAACGAATGCCCTGAGTTAAGCGTTATTAAGGCAAGACCCAAAGCTGTAAGTATATTTTTATTTTTCATTTATAAACTCTATACCATCAAATTCATCAACAATCTAAGTTTCATAGCTAAAAATGGGTTATGCATGTGCGCTTATAAGCTCTTTGGCATTTGCTCTAGCCATTTTACTGATATTGTCACCGGCAAGTAGTCGGGCAATTTCATCAATACGGCCTTCTTTAGATAGCTTATTCATTTGAGTGTAGGTTTCGCCGTTTGCAATTTCTTTAGCTACAAAAAATTGCTGATGTCCAGAGCTTGCAACCTGCGGCAAGTGAGTTACACAAATAACTTGAGTTGATTTACCTAATTGGCGTAAAAGCTTGCCAACTGCAGACGCGGTTGGTCCAGAAATACCCACATCTACTTCATCGAAAATAAGAGTCGGCGTTGTAACACGCTGAGCAATAATGACCTGAATAGCTAAACTAATTCGCGATAACTCACCACCAGAAGCCACTTTAGACAGTGCTTGTAACGGTTGACCTGGGTTGGTAGATACTAAAAACGACACCGTATCAAAACCCATTGCACTTGGCGCTTTATCGCTAGTTTGTTGAATATCAATCGCAAACCTGCCGTTTTCCATTGATAAGTTAGCCATGCTATCACTAATTAATTGATTAAGCGTATCTGCGTATTTATGGCGGCTTTCACTTAACAGTTTTGCTGCTTGTTTATATTGCTCAAGGGCATTGTTAATTTCGCTTTCGAGAGCAACAAGGCGGTCGCTGTTATAACTAATTGATGCTAACTCTTCTGCGATTGACTGATGAAATTCTACCAGCTCTTCTGGTTTTATATGATGTTTTCGGGCAAGGTCCATAGCACCTGTTAAACGCGTTTCAACTTCGTCTAACCGGGCAGGGTCTAAATCAGTTACATCAACATAGCTGCGTATCTCGCGGCTAGCTTCTTCAACTTGAACGGCAGCTTCACTCAGTAATGATGCTATGTTAGATAAGCTTTCATCGTAGCTTGCCAGCTCTGTAAATTGTTGGGCGCTATGTTGCAGCAATGAACACGCACTTTGCTCATCACTTTCGTATAAGTGTTGTAGCTCACGTTGGCATGACTCTAAAATAGTCTGGCTATGGCTTAGTTTATGATGCTCAGCTTCAATCTCTTCGAACTCACCCGGTTGCAGGGCAAATTCATCAAGTTCAGCTACTTGATACTCCAGTAATTGCTTTTGAGCTGCTTGTTGCTGCTGTTGTTGTTCAAGTTGATTAAATTCTTTAATTAATGCTTGGTAGGCTTTAAAGCGCTCTTTAACATCAGCTAATAGCTGGTTGTGGCCGGCATAGGCATCAAGCAGGTGCAACTGATGTTCAGCTTTTAATAAATGCTGATGGGCATGTTGCCCGTGAATAGAAATTAAATACTGACCTATCTCTTTTAATTGTGCAGCGGTAACTGAGCTGCCATTAATGTAGCTCTTGCTGCGGCCATTTTTGCAAATAACACGGCGTAGTAAACATTCGCCTTCACTGTTTGAGAGTAAATGTTGCTCTAAAAAGTGCTGGGCAAGAGGGAGTTGGCTAATATCAAATTGTGCACAAATTTCTGCACGATCCGTACCTGGGCGAACAGCACCTGCATCTGCACGCTCGCCTAAACATAATGACAGGGCATCAATTGCAATTGATTTACCTGCACCCGTTTCACCTGTAATAGCTGTCATACCATTGTGCCACTCAGTACTTAAATTACTTACAATGGCAAAGTTTTTAATTTCTAACCCGATTAACATACTGTTTATCCATCCAGTCAATTAACTGTTAATTTATACAGTGTTTTCGGGTTTTGCAAATTAAATTTTTAAGCTTTGCTTAATTCTGGCAGTTGATTTTCTTGGACTGATTCATTTGCAGCTTGCGTGCTCTGGGCTAGCGGCTGATCGTCCTGTAAATCGGTGGGGGGCTGATATTTAATTACTTCAATCAGCGATGGTAAGGCTTCTTGATAAAACGCTTTATTGTACTCGATGCCGTTGTAAGGCAATTCAGCCATAAAATACTGTAACCTGTCAGCGAGCTGATCAATTTCCTCAGGGCTTTGCGCTTTACTGGCTTCCATTATGATTGTGTTGATAAGCAAATCGCTAATGAATTCGAGGTAAGTGAGATTTTCTTCATTGTGCGCTTGCACTACAAAGTAATTGCTGGTGATCATATTTAGGCGCGAAATATTCTTAGGGCGGATAATTTTGCCTTCGCTAAAATCAATTAATTTATTTTTAAAGTCATTATTGATTTCTTTGACTCGTTGATTAAAACGTTTTTTTTCAGCTTCAATAGCTTTACGACGATTGCTCTCAACCACCCAGTAACAACCTAGTAAGGTGATAAGTAATAATAGAGCAAGAAAAACGATATAACTCATTTCGCCTTAGAATCCTTTAAAAAATACAGCTTTTAGTCTTATTATTTTGCGCTAATCAATACGCCTTGGCAATTAGCTTGAGATAAAAAAAGCCACTTAAAATAAGCGGCTTCCCCAATTTAATTTTTTTCTTAATACATTGTAGTAAGAGTATTCCTTTGGATGAATCAAACGTAGACGCTTGTCTGCTTTTTTAATCACTACTTCGTCACCAGGTAATACAGCTAAAACTACGTGACTATCACAGCTGACTTGTAGGCTGTCGGTATTTTCGAGGCTAAGCTTTAAACGTACTTCATTGTCAGCATCAACCACAAGAGGGCGGCTTGATAATGTATGCGGGAACATAGGAACTAATGAAATCGCATTCAGCTCAGGGGTTAAAATAGGCCCGCCGCCAGATAATGAATAGGCTGTTGAGCCAGTTGGTGTTGAAACGATTAATCCATCAGAGCGTTGAGAGAATACAAAGTCGTTATTAATAAAGGCCTCAAACTCGATCATATGCGCAACTTTATCAGCATGAAGTACCGCTTCATTCACTGCCAAGTTTGCACTTTTGAGTTCGGCATGGCGATATACTTCAACTTCAAGCAAGAAGCGTTTTTCCTCAAGGAACTGGCCACTTAACACTTGTTCTAGGCTCGCTTCAAAACCTTCTGGGTTTAAGTCAGTTAAAAAGCCTAAGTTGCCACGGTTTA
Source organism: Pseudoalteromonas sp. S1650 (assembly GCF_005887195.1). Taxonomy (NCBI): domain Bacteria; kingdom Pseudomonadati; phylum Pseudomonadota; class Gammaproteobacteria; order Alteromonadales; family Pseudoalteromonadaceae; genus Pseudoalteromonas; species Pseudoalteromonas sp. S1650. Next base: position 46,564 of record NZ_PNDF01000016.1, read on the forward strand.
CGCCAATCACAGCGACATCAAAACGCGCTAATACTCGAGCTGCGCCAAGCATATTGCCATCACCACCGACGACTATGGCTAAGTCTGCTCGTTCACCTAAATCTACCAATTTAACTAGGTTTTCTTGAGGAAGGTCTTGAAGTTGACGTCCAGTGCGCTGTTCTACTAGCACTTCGAAACCCAAGGCTCGCAAAAATGTGTGCAGGCGAGCAAGTGTGGCAGCTGCCCCGCTGTGATTAGGTTTGCCAATTAAACCTATGGTTTTAAACGGTGAATCCATGTTATTTGCACTTAAACTTTCATATCGATAGATTACATTAAAAATTAATGCTTTGAAAATAACTTGAAATAAACTTGCTGCGCCCAAATATCCACTGGCAAGAAGCAAGATGTATGAATTATGAAATTAAATCCGCGCGACCAACAAATTTTTTCAGCTGTGATGAGCCTTTACTGTAACGGGGAAGGTCAGCCTGTAGCCTCAACTCGTATTGCCAAACAAAAAGGCATGGCGGTATGTTCAGCTACAGTGCGTAATGCTATGGCACGGCTAGAAAAAGTGGGCTTACTCTATTCGCCGCATACTTCTGCTGGCCGCGTACCAACCAATGCCGGTTTTGATTATTGGCTTGCTGAGTTTTTTGCTCTACCTGAAATCGCACCATATTGGCAGCCTGAGCAAGCACAATTAGTCGAGCTAGCCCATGGTTTGAGTCAGCGCTATAAAGTGTGTTGTTGTGTGGGCTTACCTCAAGTCAGCTCACAGTTGGTCTTTCGAGTAGAGGTGCTTGATTTTGATGGTAGCAATTGGCTAATTCTACTAATAGATAGAGCAGGGCAAAGCCATAACATTTGCATTACCAAACCTGAAGATTCATCTGATGCCGTTCGTTACCAGTTTGCTACTTGGCTTAATACCGTGTTTAGTCAGCAAACCTTAATGGAAGGCTTATATCGTATGCAGGCAATGGCAGCCACTGCACCACATAATTGCCATGACTCTTTAACACAATGGACTCGGCAATTAAGTCAAAAACTCGGTTCAGATAACAGCATTGTGGTAGGTGAAAACTACCTTTACCGCCAAGTTGATTGCCAAACCAGTTTAAACATTGGTGTATCGTTTTTAAATTTTGTTGAAGATAAACTCGCATTTAAAAATGGGTTATCGGTGTTAAACACAGAACAATTGCCATTTACAGACTGTAATGAGTTGATGGTGATCAGCGTTCCTTATTTTAATAACCATGAATACCAGAGCCGATTTTGTGTAATTTGTCCAAAATCAGCGCAAATAGAAGCAATCATCCAAGAATTTAAGTTAATCGGCTCATCAGCCTCTTGAATCTTTTAATTCAATCCCCATAATTACCGCAGTTGTAAAGAATTGGAGCATGTAAGCTATGTCTGAGCAGACAAAATCACCAGAGCAAGAAGTTGAACTAAACGAAGAATTTGAACAAATGCAAGCTGAAGTAGAAGCTGCAGAAAAAGCGGCTGAACAAGTTGACGGCGAAGAAATGAGCCCAGAAGCTGAAATCGCACTATTACACAGTGAATTAGAAGCGGCTAAACAAACTATTAACGATCAAAAAGACAGTGTTGTTCGTGCTGCTGCAGATGTTGAGAACATGCGTCGTCGTGCCGCTCAAGATGTAGAAAAAGCGCATAAGTTTGCACTTGAAAAGTTTGCTAACGAATTATTACCAGTTATCGATAACCTAGAGCGCGCAATTGAGTTTTCTGATAAAGAAAATGAGCAGCTTAAACCTGTGCTTGAAGGTATCGAAATGACTGTTAAGAGCTTTAATGATGCGGTATCAAAATTCGGTGTTGAAATTGTTAACCCACAGGGTGAGCAATTTAACCCTGAATTCCATCAAGCAATGTCAATTCAACCAAGCAATGATGTAGCACCTAATACTGTTCTTGCAGTAATGCAAAAAGGTTATACATTAAATGGCCGTTTATTACGCCCTGCAATGGTTATGGTATCAAAAGAAGCTGAATAAGCTTTAAAGAAAAATAAAAAAATGCCTGTTAATTACAGGCATTTTTTTTGTCCAATTTTCGATGCCAAAGCTGCACGAATAAGATAAGTATCAGTGCGCAGAACATCATCGCAGAAAATGGAATAGCACTTTGTGGGTGAACAAAAGCAAGAATAGGCCCAACGAGAGCGCCACTGCCGAATCTCAGGGTACCAATAACAGCTGTTGCAGTGCCTGATTTTTCCTCAAATTGCATCAGTATTAATGAGTCTGCATTACTCGCTACAATACCCAAGCTCATCATCAATGGTGCGATGCTTGCTACAATAAAATACAGCGATAGATGCATCACACTGAATAACAACAATGCCCCACCAGACACAAAGCCAATACCTAGCCCAATAAATAACAGTTTACGAGAACCTAAGCGCGGTACTAAACGTGTATTCATAAAGTTACCGAACATTAAAGCCAGCACGTTAAAGGCGAATAACACACCGAACAATTGCTCATCTACTTTGAAGAAATCGAGATATACATAAGGTACCGATGTTAAAAAGCAAAAGAATGCGAATGAGGCAAACATGGAACTGGAAATATCGGCAAGGGCACTACGACGAGAAAATACCGTTTTATAACTATTAAAGAACAGTGCCAAACCACGTTGCTGACTCTTAAAGATTGGAATATCGATTAAATGAATTTGCACCAAAGCTAAAATGACAAAGCTATAAGCAGCTAATGCGATGAAAATGACCTGCCATGTTGAAATTCCCATGATTAATGAGCCTAGAGTAGGGGCAATTAACGGGGCAACCATCATAATCATCGAGACATAAGACATGCCCTTGGCGGTGTTCTCTCGATAAATATGACGAATAATACCCGGCACTACAACGGTTGCAGCAGCGCCAGTGAATGCTTGCACAGCTCTTAAAGACCAAAATAATTCGATGTTAGTACAAAATGCTAGTGCTAATGAGCTGATACCAAATAGCGCTAAACCCACCTTAGCGAGTAATCGCCTGCCAAGTTCATCGGCAATCGGGCCAAAAAAAAGCATGCCAAGAGCATAACCTGCTAAATAAATGCTGAGTGATATTTGCACATTTGGCATGGTTGTTTGCAAGTCGTTGGCAATCACCAACATCGCTGGTAAATATAGATCAATTGCCAAAGGCGTAATCGCGACAATACTTGCCAGTAAAGGTAATAAAATGCGTTTATTTAAAGTCTCAGGGGAAGGCATTGTTTACTCAATAATCAAATAGTAGGTCACTATTGTAGCAGTGTGAGTCACTGTGGTGAACTTAGTTTGCCTGCTAAGTAAAAGAATTAACTAAATGGTAACAACTGAGTGGGTGATTGTTCATTTTCATATAAAATTAAGCAATGCTTTGCTATATTAGCCTCAATTACACAAAGTATTTGAAGGACTAGTATGAAAAAGTTAATCATGGCAGTGTTAGCCACCGCTGTTTTAGCTGGCTGTAAAACCTCTCCTACGGGACGTACCCAAATCGCACTTTATTCAGATCAACAAATGAGCCAAATGGGTCAAGCAAGCTTTGCTGAAATGAAAAAAACACAGCCTGTTAATACTGATCCAGGTGTCAATGCTTATGTAAAGTGTATTGCCGATGATGTTATTGCGGTTTTACCTAACGAGTATGCCAAGCAGTCTTGGGAAGTTGTTGTATTTGAAGAAGATTCAGCAAATGCATTTGCATTACCCGGGGGGTATATTGGTGTTCATACAGGTTTATTAAAAGTCGCTGTAAACCAAGACCAATTGGCTACAGTACTAGGTCACGAAGTTGCACATGTTATTGCTGAGCATTCTAATGAGCGTGTATCACAAAACGCACTGTTACAAACAGGACTACAAGTTGGTGGTGCAGCACTTGATATGGGTAATGTTCAATATCGTGGCGAAATTATGCAAGCCTTAGGCTTAGGCGCACAGTATGGTGTTGTTTTACCATTCAGCCGCTCACATGAATCAGAAGCGGATATTGTTGGCTTAGATTTAATGGCAAAAGCAGGGTTTAACCCAGAGCAATCAGTGTCGCTTTGGCAAAATATGAGTGCAGCTGGCAGTAGCGGTACACCTGAGTTTATGTCGACTCACCCAGCACCGGGTAACCGCATCAAAGAGCTTCAAAAGCACATGTCGGATGCATTAAAAGCCCAACAAGCCGCTAAAGCAAAAGGCAAAAACCCACAGTGTAAACTGTAAAAAGTATCTATATAAATTAAAAAGCCTGTACTCAGTGATGACTACAGGCTTTAATTTTTCAGCTTTCAGCTTATTAGAACGTCCACTCAACGTGAAGTTGTGGTACTGACTCAGTTGTGTCTGTACCTAGCTTGTTGTGCCAGTATTGCCACTCAAGGCCTAGCAGTAAGGTGTTTTCTTTCATGCTCATTGCGTGACCTAAATCCCACGTAATGATTGGCTGCGCTAAAATCCACGCTTTAACATCTTCGCCAAATTCATTTTCACGCTCTGCAATGTATTCAACATGGCCTGTTACGTTGAACTTTTGTGAGCCAATAGTGAATGGGTAGCCCCAAGCAACATCAATCATCCAGCTGTTCGTTTCAGTTGGAGCACCACCGCGTGCTACGCCTTCACTGTCATCGATGTAAGCGGTAAATAAAGTAGATAAAAAGCTAAAGCCAGGTGCTTGCCAGCTTAGTTTTACACCCGGTAAATACTTAAGAACTTTCGAATCGCCTGCGGCATTAAAACCTGCCGTTAAACCTACATCAGTAATTGCGCCGTATGAGAAATCACTGCCAGAGATTTTTGATAAACTGAATGTTGAATACCATTCGCCGTAAAAGTCTTTATCTTGATAACCATCTTGACGGTCGTCATTGCTGTAATCAATAAAAAAGAAGTTGTCGCCATAGTCATAACCAGACGCATGCTGTAGTGATACAACCGTGGTGTTTGACTTAGTCAATGAAAACGGGTTTTTGTGTTCACCGTTATTAACGTGTAATTGCGTAGAGCTCCAATTAGCGGCATAGCTCGAAGTACTTACTGCACAAAGCGCAGCAACAGAAAGGATCTTTTTCAAGTTCATATCTCAATATTGATGGTGTAATGGGGGATATAAAGTGAGGATTATAGCAGATACGCCCATATTTGGGCGTATCGAGAGAAAAAATTATTTAACTTATGCTTTATTTCGGCGTAAGCAAATTACTGCAACGGCAGTAAAGGCAAGAATAAAGCAGTAATAAGAAGAGGTAGAGACTTCCCATGGGCTAATTTTGAAGGTTGCGCCCAGTAGAAGTGCTTGTGCGCCATACGGCAATGAGCCTTGCGTAACACAAGCAAAAATATCAAGTAAGCTTGCTGAACGCTTTCCTGTAATTTCACCATCATCCGCTAATTTTTTAGCAATCGGGCCTGCAACTATAATAGACACGGTATTATTAGCGATGCATAAGTTACTGGTCATAACCAGTGCTGCAATCCCTAATTGATCTGCAACTTTACGGTGCCATTTTGCAACGATTTTTGTAATTGCTTGAATTTTGTTAGCAATATAATCAAGACCACCATTAATACGGATAAACTCTGAAAGGCCACCAATAAACATCGATAGCAAGAAGATTTCCTGCATATCAGTAAAGCCTTTATAAATATCTTTAACAAAGCTTGCACCTTCATAGCTGCCAGTAAAGCCCATGAGTGCGGCAAAGATAATACCACTAAACAGCACCACGAATACGTTAAAGCCCATTACCGCGAGCACTAAGATAAAGGCATAAGGTAACACTAATAAAATATCGAAGTCTTGTGTCTCTACAGCTTCTGCTACAGGGGTTAAGAAGAATAATAAGCCGATAGTTAATGCCGCAGCAGGTAAGGCGATTTTTAAGTTCTCACGGAATTTATCTTTCATTTCACAGCCTTGCGTGCGGGTTGCAGCAATAGTTGTGTCCGAGATGATTGATAAGTTATCACCAAACATGGCACCCGATACAATCGTGCCTGCCATCAGAGATGGATCAATGCCTGTTTTTTGGGCGACGGCATAAGCAATCGGGCCAATCGCACCGATAGTACCCATAGAAGTGCCCATCGCAGTCGACACAACCGCAGCAATTAAAAATAATCCTGGTAGTAACAGAGCCGGTGGAATAAGTGATAAGCCCGCATTAACAACGGCATCAACACCACCGGTTGCACCAGCAACCGCAGAAAACGCACCAGCAAGCAAATAAATCAAACACATAGTGATGATGTTGCTATGGCCAGCACCTTTAATAAAGGTTTCAACACTGTGGTTGATGGTATTTTTATTTAAGATAAACGCCAGCATGATGGCAGGTAAAATTGCCACAGGAGCTGGTAATTGATAGAAGGCGTAATCGACACCTTGAGACTGTAAGTATAAGCCAGCGCCTAAAAATAAGCCGACAAACACCAAAAGCGGCAGCAAAGAAAGTTTTGCTTTTGTTTTATTAAATGATGGCTGCATCATATTCCTCGTTAGATAACCAATAACACAGCCAAACACTTCTTTTAGCTGTATTTAGTTGTGTCTAAAAGACAACAACAGCGCCCGCAAGCCAAAGACCAAATCGGCGCAAATGAAGAAGTTTAAATGTATAGATGGCTAAATGCAAAGACTATCTGTTATTATTGTTGTTCTATTAATAAATCTAAAATTAGTTCTGTATTTTTTATAAGCTAACCTGACTATTACATGAGTTTTCGATAAAATCCAGCCAGCTAAGAAGAATAGATAAGGTAACTATATGAACCGCATAGGTGTATTTGGCGCAAACGGCCGCATGGGACTTGCACTTTTAGAAGCAGTCTCAAAAAAAGATGACGCAACATTAACGGGCGCGTACGTACGCGAAAACTCACCACTTTTAGATAGTGCGGTTAATCAATTAAACAGCGCTGCATCAGCAGATGTATCATTTAGTAAAGAAACAGACGTAAAAGATGCAGATGTATTGATAGATTTCACCTTACCTCAAGGAATGCGCAACCACCTGCAAACAGCGGTCGAAAAAAATATCGCCATGGTAATTGGTACTACGGGCCTTAACCAAGATGATCTTGATGCGCTAAATGATGCCGCGAAACACATTCCGATTGTTTTTGCCCGCAACTATAGCGTAGGTGTGAATTTACTGCTTAACTTAGTGCAGACTGCGGCTGTGAAGTTTGGCGATGATATGGATATCGAAATATTTGAGGCCCACCATCGTCACAAAATCGATGCGCCATCAGGAACTGCATTGGCAATTGGTGAAGCGATTGCTGAGGCAAAAGGCTGGCAGCATGATGAAGTCGCGCGTTTTGATAGAAGCAATGACGAACACGCAAAATCGCAAAATGAAATCGGTTATTCAGTCATGAGAGGCGGAGATATAGTAGGTGAACACACCGCATATTTCGCAACTTCTGGCGAAAGGCTAGAATTAACTCATAAAGCAAGTTCAAGAATGACCTTCGCATTAGGTGCTGTAAGAGCTGCGGGCTGGTTGAAAAATAAACCAGCTGGACTTTATGACATGCAAGATGTGCTTGACTTGAAGTAGTTTAGTTTCTTTTTTGGCGGTTTCAGTGATTTTTTAGTTAATAACGCTTATTTTTACTAATTTATTAATTAAGGTTAGATCTGAAAGCTAAATTACTGTAGAATAGCGCCAATTTGCCAAAAATTCATAAATGCGTGTTTCCAATCGCTATAAACGGGCAGTAGAGCAAATGACTTTACTCCCGTTTTTTACTGTTAGGAGGTTAACTTGACTAAATCCGCTCTGTTAGTCCTAGAAGACGGCACAGTGTTTCGCGGTACTGCAATCGGCGCTGACGGCATGTCAGTCGGTGAAGTAGTATTCAATACGTCTATGACTGGTTATCAAGAAATTTTGACTGACCCTTCATACGCGGAACAAATCGTAACTTTGACGTACCCACATATCGGTAATACGGGTACTAACAGCGAAGACGAAGAAGCGGGTCAAATCTGGGCTAAAGGCCTAGTGATCCGTGATTTGCCACTGCTAGCAAGTAATTTCCGTAACGAGCAATCGTTAAGTGATTACTTAAAAGAACGCAATATCTTAGGTATTGCCGACATCGACACTCGTAAATTAACACGTATCTTACGTGATAAAGGCGCTCAAAATGGTTGTATCATTGCAGGCGACGAGTTAGATGAGAATAAAGCGCTTGAAGCTGCGCAAGCCTTCCCAGGCTTAAAAGGCATGGATTTAGCAAAAGTTGTCTCAACCAAGGAAAATTTTGAGTGGCGCGAATCAAGCTGGACGTTAGGTTCAGGCTTTAAAACGCTAGAAGCAGCAGACGAGAAGTTCCACGTTGTTGCTTATGACTTCGGTGTTAAACGTAATATCTTACGTATGTTAGTTGACCGCGGTTGTAAATTAACCGTTGTTCCTGCACAAACATCTGCAGAAGACGTACTGGCATTAAACCCAGACGGTATCTTCTTATCAAATGGCCCAGGCGACCCTGAGCCGTGTACTTACGCGATTGAAGCAATTAAAACTTTCCTAGAAAAAGACACGCCAATTTTTGGTATCTGTTTAGGTCACCAATTACTTGCACTTGCTTCAGGTGCACAAACGGTGAAAATGAAGTTTGGTCACCACGGTGGTAACCACCCAGTTAAAGACCTTGACCGCAATGTTGTAATGATCACAGCGCAAAACCACGGTTTCGCAGCTGATGAAGCAACCTTACCAGCGAATTTACGTGCAACTCACGTTTCATTATTCGATGGCACGCTACAAGGTATTCACCGCACAGATAAGCCAGCGTTTAGCTTCCAAGGTCACCCTGAAGCAAGCCCAGGTCCACATGATGCGGCACCATTATTTGACCACTTCATCGACCTGATGCAAGCACGTTCTAACTAATTTAACCGGAGTAACAATGCCAAAACGTACCGACATAAAAAGCATTCTTATCTTAGGCGCAGGCCCGATCGTAATCGGTCAAGCTTGTGAATTTGACTACTCTGGTGCACAAGCGTGTAAAGCACTACGAGAAGAAGGCTTTCGAGTAATTCTTGTAAACTCGAACCCTGCAACTATCATGACTGACCCTGAAATGGCGGATGCGACGTACATCGAACCAATTCATTGGGAAGTGGTAGAGAAAATCATTGAAAAAGAAAAGCCAGATGCGGTACTACCTACTATGGGTGGTCAAACAGCATTAAACTGTGCGCTTGATTTAGATAAGCACGGCGTACTGGCAAAACACGGTGTTGAGCTAATCGGTGCAACTGCTGATGCAATCGATAAAGCTGAAAACCGTGAGCGTTTTGACGTAGCAATGAAGAACATTGGCCTTGAGTGTCCGCGTGCAGAAATTGCTCACTCAATGGAAGAAGCACACGATGTACTTAGCCGCATCGGTTTCCCATGTATCATTCGTCCATCATTCACTATGGGTGGTACCGGTGGTGGTGTTGCATACAACCAAGAAGAATTTGATGAAATTTGTGAGCGTGGTTTAGATTTATCACCAACAAATGAACTTCTAATCGACGAATCGTTAATCGGTTGGAAAGAGTACGAAATGGAAGTTGTTCGTGACAAAAACGACAACTGTATCATCGTATGTTCTATCGAAAACTTTGACCCTATGGGTGTTCACACTGGTGACTCAATCACGGTTGCTCCTGCGCAAACACTAACTGATAAAGAATACCAAATCATGCGTAATGCATCGATGGCTGTACTTCGTGAAATCGGTGTTGAAACAGGTGGTTCAAACGTACAGTTTGGTGTGAATCCAGTTGATGGCCGTATGGTTATCATCGAGATGAACCCACGTGTATCGCGTTCTTCTGCACTAGCATCAAAAGCAACCGGTTTCCCAATTGCGAAAATCGCAGCGAAACTAGCTGTAGGTTACACCCTTGATGAGCTACAAAACGACATCACTGGCGGTAAAACACCAGCGTCTTTCGAGCCGTCAATTGACTACGTTGTTACTAAGATCCCACGTTTTAACTTCGAAAAATTCGCAGGTTCAAACGACCGTCTAACAACACAGATGAAATCTGTGGGTGAGGTTATGGCGATTGGTCGTAACCAACAAGAATCACTGCATAAAGCATTACGTGGTCTTGAAGTAGGTGCAACGGGCTTTAACCCAATTGTTGCCCTTGATGATCCGAAAGCAAAAGAAAAAATCATCCGTGAATTACGTGAGCCAGGTGCTGAGCGTATTTGGTACGTTGCTGATGCAATGCGTCACGGTATGAGCGTAGAAGACGTATTCGAATTAACTAAGATTGACCCTTGGTACTTAGTTCAAATCGAAGACATCTTAAAAGACGAAGCAACAATCAGCGAAGTAGGTATGGCTGGTTTAAATGCTGAGTTTTTACGCAAGCTTAAGCGTAAAGGTTTTGCTGATGCACGTATCGCTGAAATTGCCGGTGTTTCTGAAGCAGAAATTCGTAAGAAGCGTCACCAGTTAGATATCGTGCCTGTATATAAGCGCGTTGATACCTGTGCTGCAGAGTTCAGCTCAGACACAGCTTACATGTACTCATCTTATGATGAAGAATGTGAAGCGAATCCATCTGACAAAGATAAAATCATGGTAATCGGTGGTGGTCCTAACCGTATCGGTCAAGGTATCGAATTCGATTACTGTTGTGTTCACGCAGCATTAGCTTTACGTGAAGACGGCTATGAAACAATCATGGTTAACTGTAACCCTGAAACTGTTTCGACTGACTACGATACATCTGATCGCTTATTCTTCGAGCCAATCACGCTTGAAGATGTATTAGAAATCGTACGTGTTGAAAAGCCAAAAGGTGTTATCGTTCAGTACGGTGGTCAAACACCACTGAAACTTGCTCGTGAACTTGAAGCGAATGGCGTGCCAGTTATTGGTACTTCACCAGATGCAATCGACCGTGCAGAAGACCGTGAGCGTTTCCAACAACTTGTTGAGCGTCTAAACCTTCTTCAACCAGAGAATGCAACGGTTACTTCATTAGAAGAAGCGATTGTTAAGTCTGCTGAAATTGGCTTCCCACTGGTTGTACGTCCTTCGTACGTACTAGGTGGTCGCGCGATGGAAGTGGTTTATGATGAAGACGATTTACGTCGTTACATGACTGAAGCAGTATCAGCGTCAAATGAAGCGCCAGTACTACTTGACCACTTCTTAGATAACGCAATCGAAGTTGACGTTGACGCTATCTGTGACGGTGAGCAAGTAATCATCGGTGGTATCATGGAGCACATTGAGCAAGCAGGTGTTCACTCAGGTGACTCAGCGTGTTCATTACCGGCTCACTCACTAACTGCTGAAGTACAAGACGTAATGCGTAAGCAAGTGACAGATATGGCACTAGAGCTTGGCGTAGTAGGTCTAATGAATACACAGTTTGCTGTGAAAGACGGTAAAGTTTACTTAATCGAAGTAAACCCACGTGCTGCGCGTACAGTACCGTTCGTTTCAAAAGCGACAGGTATCGCACTTGCTAAAGTAGCGGCACGTTGTATGGCAGGTCAGTCGCTAGCAAGCCAAGGTATTACAAAAGAAGTAATCCCTCCTTACTACAGCGTAAAAGAAGTGGTACTGCCATTTGCTAAGTTCCAAGGTGTTGACCCAATTCGTGGCCCAGAAATGCGCTCAACGGGTGAAGTTATGGGTGTTGGTGAAACTTTCGCCGAAGCATTCGCAAAAGCACAATTAGGTGCAAGCAACACTTTACCACGCGGTGGTCGCGCGTTACTATCGGTACGCAACAGTGACAAACCACGTATCGTTGAACTAGCTAAAACCATGACTGATCTTGGTTTTGAGCTAGATGCAACAGGTGGCACTGCAAAAGCACTTGAAGAAGCTGGTATTGCAGTTCGTCGCGTGAACAAAGTATACGAAGGTCGTCCTCATATTCTTGATAGAATTAAAAATGGTGAATACAGCTACATTGTAAACACTACTGAAGGCCGCCAAGCGATTGAAGATTCGAAGGTGTTACGTCGTGGTGCGTTACAGCATAAGACTAACTACACAACGACTCTGAACGCGGCATTTGCTAACTGTACTGCAAACCAAGCAGATGACCGTAGCAAGGTGACGTCAGTTCAGGAACTACACCAGCGAATGAACTAAGGAAATGTGCCAAGGGCGAGGCAATCGCTCTTGGGATTAAGTGAGAATAATATGCAATCAATTCCGATGACAGTTCGTGGTGCAGCATTACTGCGCGAAGAACTTAACGAATTAAAAACAGTTACCCGTCCAAAAATCGTTGCTGATATCGCTGAAGCACGTGAGCACGGTGATTTGAAAGAAAACGCTGAATACCACGCTGCTCGTGAGCAACAAGGTTTCTGCGAAGGCCGTATTCAAGAAATTGAAGCGAAGCTTTCAAATGTGCAAATCATTGATGTAACTAAAATGCCTAACACAGGTAAAGTTATTTTTGGCACAACGGTCACTATCGTTAATGTTGAAACCGATGCTGAAGTAAAATACCAAATCGTAGGCGATGACGAAGCAGATATCAAAAACAACCTGATCTCTGTTAACTCACCAATCGCGCGTGGTTTAATTGGTAAAGAGGTAGATGATGCCGTTATCATTAAAACGCCAAACGGTGAAGTAGAGTACGAAATCATTGAAGTTGAGTATATTTAGTAGCTTAACCAAGCATTGAGAAAAACCGCAGTTCACACTGCGGTTTTTTTATGCCTGTTTACAGGCGTGGATTTATTCGGTACGTTGGCTACAAACTGTTGCAATGAAGGAGTAATAATGGCGAAAATTCAGTATCCTAAACCACTTGTTCAAGGTGATAAAATAGCCATATGTGCTTTTTCATCAGGTGTTGATAAAGCCTTTCATGAGCGCTTAGACATAGTACTTAATGGCTTAACAGCCAAAGGTTTTATTGTTATTGAAGGTGCCTGCTTACGTCAGTCACACAATAGTGCAAAGCAACGTGCTGATGAGCTCATGCAGTATTTAACTGATGATTCAATCGCAGCCATCATGCCGCCATGGGGGGGCGATCTCACCATGGAAATTTTACCGCTTCTCGATTTTAATGCGATAAGTAAAGCAAAACCTAAATGGTTGGTTGGCTTTTCAGATATCAGCACGTTTGCATGTGCATTAACCACTCGTTGTGGCTGGGCAACCTTGCACGCTGCGAATTTAATGCAAATTCACCCTGACGATCCCGATGTTTATTTAGCAAATATATTCAGTGCCATGTCACTTGAAGAAAAACAGCAATTGCATCAAGTTGCTTCGCCTTTTTATCAGCAAAAGCAAATTGATTATAAAGCTAAGCCTGAGGCTCAATTTGACTATACTGCTCCTAGCCAATGGCGCTGTATTAACTATAAAGATAAACGCCAAATTGAAGTGTCTGGTCGCTTAATTGGCGGCTGTTTAGATACCTTAGGTCTGTTGTTACCCTCTAATTACTATGCATTGCATGAGTTTAAAAAACAGTATGCACCAGAGGGGTTAATTTTATACCTAGAAAATGCAGAGCTCAGTCCAATGGCCCTTGCACGTTGTTTGTTATCGTTAAAGTTGAATGATGTTTTTACTGATGTAAATGCGGTGGTATTCGGCCGCAGCCCTGCAATTAATAACGACTGCTACTTTGATGAATACCAAGCAATAGAGCTCGCATTTAAAGGCAATTTGTTCCCAGTTATTGTTGATGCCGACATTGGCCACGTAGCCCCTAATTTAGCATTAATTAATGGTGCTGTTGCCACAATAACTGCAGATTTGTGTGAAGGTATGGCGAGTAATGTGGTTGTGAAGACAATATGTAATTAAAGGAAGCTCTGATTGGCTAGAACTAGGTGACCAAGTTTGGTTTTGGGAGATATTAGTGTGAAAGTAAAATTATTATTGCTTGGCATGATATTACTTTTGTCCTGTTCAGCTGCGAAAAGTGCTCTTTATGTAAATTCTGAAAGTTGTTCAGTGAAGTTAAATAATACAGAAAAGAAACTGGGGTTAATTACTCCATGCAGTTTAGTGAAAGTTCATGATAATTTATTGAATTTTAAGAAATATTGTGAAACAGTGGTTTATATTATTTCTGGGGCACCATCACCGTTAGATAAACTGTCGAGATGGTCCGTAACAAAAGAAGATAATTGTTCACTAGAATATCAAGCAGTTATTGTTAACAATGAAAAGCTATCGTTGTCAAAGGTGAAGGATAAAACCTTGGTTTGTCCTAATTTAGGCTTGGATGAAAAAGTGTATAGGCAGTTTCTATCTGATTAAAAGCTTATAAGCTCATTTATAATAGCCATTCTAAGTTACGCCTACATTAATAGGCGTAACTATTAAGGTTTGTTAAACAATCTCAATCACCGCATCTTTATCTAAACGCGATTTTGGTAATGCAGCATTATAATCTTGCTCAGGCTCGTGATAACCAATAGCGAGTGCCACTTCACATACATAACCGCCTAATTCATCAGCAAAAAGCTCTCCGAGTAAGTCTTTATCGACACCTTCCATTGGTGTTGAATCTAAGCCTAAACGAGCCACTGTGTGCATAGTATTGCCTAAGGCAATGTAGGTCTGAGCTTTAGTCCAAGCGGCGTTAACACCTTGCTCGTCAGTATTTAAATCAACGAAGGCGAAGGCACCAAAAGCCTGCTCTTTGTTTTCAGCTTTTGTACGGCCATTAGCAATATCGGCATCAATTACTTTTTCATAATCAGCACGTTTATAGCTTGGGTTATAAGCAAATAAAATGGTGTGTGATGCCGCTTTTGCATGAACTTGGTTAAACTGAAACTTATTTGCAAAACTATCATGTAAACGTTGCTTCGCTTGCTCTGATTCAATTACCACAAACTTCCATGGTTGAGAATTAATAGACGATGGCGACAGGCGTAATGCTTCTAAAATTACAGCTAAGTCTGCTTGGCTAATGTGCTTTGAAGCGTCGTAACGCTTACTTGTGTAACGGCGTTGTAAGTCAGAAATGATTGGGTGTGTCATGATTTGCTCCCGCATGTATAACAATTAGGTGCAGTTTACGCCTTGCATACTTTGCGATAAAGCGCATAATCGAATAAACATTATCAAAAATTTTTAGTTAATATGCTGGTTGAAGATCTTAAATTAATCCTCAAGGTGGCTGAATTTCGCAGTATTACAACCGCGGCAGCCAAATTAGACATGCGAGCTGCTACCGCCAGTGCGGCAATTAAACGTGTTGAAGCAGCGCTGGGGGCTGAGTTATTTGTTAGAACTACTCGTCATTTGCGTTTATCTGCGGCAGGGGAGCGCTTTTTACCTCAGTGTCAGCAAGCAGTGCTCATGCTAGACCAAGCCACACTCGCGTTAAAAGGTGAGCATGATGAAATTGAAGGAGAACTAAGAGTCGCATTATCTTCAGATTTAGGCCGCAACATCATTATCCCATGGTTAGATGAGCTACTTGATGAGTATCCAAAGCTGAGTATGCGCCCGCATATTAGCGATAGTAATGTCGACTTTTACCGAGACTCCGTTGATTTTGCCCTTAGGTATGGCTCGCCATCCGACTCAAATTTGTATGGCTTTAAAATTTGTAATGTTCCGCGGCTGTTATGTGCAACCTCGGAGTACATTGCCGAACATGGCGCGCCGACACATCCCGATGAATTAAATCAGCATCAAGGCCTGTTTTATCAACTACAAGATATCATCAATAATGTCTGGGAATTTACCGATGGAACCGAGCGTTTTAAGGTGAAAATGCAAGGCCGCCGAGCATCTAATGATGGTGATTTGGTAAGGCGTTGGTGCGTGGCTGGTAAAGGCCTAGCGGTTAAATCATGTATTGATATCAGTGATGATTTACTAAGTGGGCGGGTAGTGCCCGTGATGCAAAATTATCCTCACTTATGTGCTGAGCTTTGGCTAATATGCCCAAGTCGACAGTCCATTACACCCGCGGTTCGTCTAGTGCGTGATATATGCCGAGAAAAAACCAAGGCGATCCTCAATCAACTGATTGAAAAAGGCATATTAGATAAGCGGGTACTCGATAACTAATTACTTTAGGTATAGAATAGCTTGGCTTATTCATCTTATTGATTAAGCAACATTCTCAGGGCGGGGTGAAATTCCCCACCGGCGGTATACTTTGAAATTATGTGAGCCCGCGAGCGCTTTAACTTCGGTTAAAGGTCAGCAGATCTGGTGAGAGGCCAGAGCCGACGGTGATAGTCCGGATGAAAGAGAATATAGTTTATCTATAAAACAGTAATTGGCTGCCTGCGGGTGGTCTTTTTTGCTGTGCCTTTCAATGTCCTGAATCTTTTCATATTTAATTTAATAGGTATTAAAAATGATGATTCAGTCTTCTTTACTTAGCCAATTTGGCGAACCACTTGAACGCGTTGAACGTGCTATTGCTGCCTTGCAGCAAGGTGAAGGCGTACTTGTAGTAGATGACGAAAACCGTGAAAATGAAGGTGATTTTGTGTATTCAGCACAGCACCTGACCACAGAGCAAATGGCCATGATGATCCGTGAAGGCAGCGGTATTGTGTGTCTTTGCATGGGCGATGAGCGTGTTAAACAGCTTGATTTACCACAAATGGTTGAGCATAACACCAGCCAGAACAAAACAGCGTATACAGTGACCATTGAAGCTAAAACGGGCGTGACAACCGGCGTTTCAGCAGCTGATCGTGTAACCACCATTAAAGCGGCAACAGCTGACAATGCAAAGCCTGAAGATTTGTCTCGTCCAGGACATGTGTTTGGGCTGCGAGCACAAACGGGTGGTGTATTAGTCCGCCGTGGCCATACCGAGGCATCCGTTGATTTAATGCAGTTAGCGGGTTTAACACCGTTTGGTGTTATTTGTGAATTAACGAATCCAGATGGTTCAATGGCTCGCTTGCCTGAAGTAAGCAAGTTTGCCAATGAGCACAACATGCCTGTTGTATCGATTGAAGATTTAGTTGCCTATATCCAAGCAACGCAAAAACAGGCTTGCTAAAAGCCTTAAGCCGTAAGTAAAAAAATAAGGCCACTCTTGTGGCCTTTATTTATTGTAATTTCTCAATAGCGTGTTTAGCACTTTCACTGTCAGGATTAAGTTTTAGCGCACTTTTGTAACTTGCTAATGCTTTTTGTTTATCACCAGCTGCTAAATATGCTTCACC
Source organism: Pseudoalteromonas sp. S1650 (assembly GCF_005887195.1). Lineage (NCBI taxonomy): Bacteria > Pseudomonadati > Pseudomonadota > Gammaproteobacteria > Alteromonadales > Pseudoalteromonadaceae > Pseudoalteromonas > Pseudoalteromonas sp. S1650. Next base: position 63,753 of record NZ_PNDF01000016.1, read on the forward strand.
TAAACTGTCAAACGTATTTGCTGAATCTGGATAAGATTGATTGTTGAGTTCAAACACCGTGATTGCGGCGTCTAGCTGATCCATCTGCATTAATTCATAGCCAAAGTAGTTTAGCGACCTTTCTCTAGGCGTATTACCCTCACTCACCATTTGCTGATAGCTATTCTTTAGTCCTGCAATACCTTCACGTTTAAATGCGTTATAAAGTTTACTATCTGCATGCTCTGTCGCTTTTTCGTAGGGTTTGCCATAGTAGATTGCAAGTAAGCCATTAGCCATGGGTGTGAGTGGCGCACCACCGGTGTTATTTAAAATAATAACCAGTAATTTGTCTTCGATTATTCTACTTATAAATGCATTAAAACCATTAATACCACCGCCATGTTGGATACGTGTTAGGGGTTTTCCGTAGGTGCTTTTATCAAGGTTTGTAACTTCCCAACCAAGCGCATAATTTCTTTGCTCAGAAACTTGATACATCTGTTTTTTATATTCGTTGTTCAATAACTTATCTGTGTAGAGAGCTTGATCCCATTTTAGTAAATCTCGTGCTGTTGAATACATTGACCCAGCAGCATACGGGATAGACATATCTAAATAATCAGTATTGCTATAACCTGCTAGGCCATTGTCGTAACCCGATACGCGAAATTTAATGATTTTATTGTGAGAATCATAGCCTGTATTCTTCATATCGAGTGGATCTAAAATATTCTTCTGCAATACGTCTTGATATTTTTGACCTGTTACCTTTTCGATTACCGCACCCAAAATAAAATAGCCAGAATTGCTATAACGAAACTCAGTGCCAGGCTCGAACACTAGATCATCACTACATAATAAGCGAATAAATTCATCAACACTGTAAGGGTTTCGGCTGTACTCATCACGAAACGATTTTGCTTGAGTATAATTACCAAGACCAGAGGTGTGATTAAGTATTTGCCGAATGGTAATTTTAGTGGCTATATCTTGTCTGTAATTAGGGAGGTATGTTGCAAGGTGATCATCGAGTTTGAGTTTACCATCTTGTGCCAATTGCAGAATTAACATGGCGGTAAACTGTTTGGTAATTGAACCAATTCTAAATTTACTTTTATTACTATGTTTTATATCCCATTCAAAGTTGGCATAGCCAACGCTTTGTTCAAACAGTACTTTTCCATCCTTTGCAACTAACACATTGCCATTAAACTGCTTAAAGTTATGAAAGCCATTAATAAAGTCAGCCATTTCTGCTTGCATGTTTTGGCTGTGTGCGAGGCTTGAAATTGCGACTAAATAAAAAACTACAAGTAGTCTTAATTTCTTAAAGAATATGTTCATTGCTTTCCTTGTTATTTGTTGGTTACATTAATCGATGTAAAACTTCATTGCGCATGGCTTGATTGATAAGGCTTACCATTCTGGTGTGGTCTAAATTACTGTAATGCACTATGGATACACTCTTATTTTGAAGTGCTTGCCAATAACTAGCGGGGCTTATTGGGTCAGCGTTACTGACATAGAGTGTGGTTCTATTAGCTGATTGTTTGCCGTTCAGTAGGGCGATTAAATCAAGCTGTGTTTCATCAATAGCACTGTTTTGAATTACATTTTTTGCTGCGTTTTTAAAATCATTATCTTTTATAAAGTAACTTAAGGTTGGGTGATAACTTTTAGCTACGGACATTAATGCGGTATCAAAATGCACCATTGGTGCAACCATTATCTGTTGCTTTACATTAGGCATTTGCTTTGCAAGTTGCATAGCAGCAATACTGCCCATTGAATAACTTAAAATATCAATTTGTTGGTATTGATTGGTATTTAAATAATGCTTTAATACATCAAGACTGTTTAGGCCAAATTTGAATTTACTATACTGATTGCTCGCAGGCATTAGGATGACATCTTTGCCGGTAAAATGGCTAAGCCAGCGGGCTTGAAAGCTATAAATCAAACTACTCACACCATATCCTGGGAATAGTATAATTGCTGAATCGTTTTTCTGTTTGGCACCATTTATAGAGGTCAAAGTTGTTTCAAATGTTTCCATTTCCTCTTTAGATTTAAGTTGAAAAGTTATGCCAAATTGTTCACCTTGCTCAAAATATTCGATTAAATCATTATGGGAAAATATTCTAACTGCTATACAGTTATGCATAGTGTTACATGTTTTGTGAGGTATACCTTCGTAAACGGTATTCAACATTGGGTCGTCAGGGCCACCGTAAGATATCTCTTCTACAGGTTGAGTGATTTGATAAGCAATAAAACTCTGACAACCACTGAGGACTGAAATATAAAAAATGCAGAGGATAAAGCGCATAATTCCCTTTGTTGTTATTGTAGTATTTCCATTAATCACAACAACTTACCAATCAAGCGGCAATAATGCAATCGGATAATATTTGAACAAGGGTTGTAAGAGGATTGTATTACCACCTAGCGGTAAATCCTCGGTTATCTATGTGAACAAAACCACCGTGATGGGAGGCAGGTTTATAGCGGCCAATACCGCCATTATAGCGACTGTGTTTTTGGAACTTTTCAAACACTTTATAAAGCACGTCAACATCAGCAATCGTTAGTTTGCCATCGCCATTTAAATCATCCATTCGGCCATCACCATCTTCATCTATATATAGGTCAAAGGCATCGCCGTATTGGTGTCGGCTGTGTTTGCCATTACCAATTGAGCGATTGTAGTGGGGTGTTCTATAGCCGCTGATAAAGGCAAATTTGCTGACTTTAATCCCTTCATTTTGTATAAACGAGAGCAGATCTTCGAGCATCATCAAGCCATCGTTGTTGACATAAAGGTATTTTGGAAAGCCACTCACTTGCTTACAAATTACATTTTTAACTTGCACATGAGGAGTCAGCTGGCGTGATAAGTCTTTCTCAAAAACTTCTATAAACCCGTTTGGCGCACTGTATTGTGTATAGCCTTTATAAGGCGCAGGGTAGAGGCCGATTTGGTAATTATTCAATTGCTTATTGTTAGCATTGAATGGTTTTTTCACTATAACGAGTAAGCGTTTGCTCGTTTTGTTGTTACTCAGTACTAGGCTATAAAACCCTGCATTTTCTGGGGCATAAACGGCAAGGCTATTTGGCCCTAATCGCTCTGTCTCAACATCTGAAACTGCAGTTGGAGTAAAATCAGCCGTGTTATCAAGTGTTAGCACTTGTTTTGCATCAAGTACAAGGCTGTGCAGCGAATCAATTAATTCAATGGCAGCAACAGAGCATGTAGTTAACGCTAAGCACACACTAAAAATAATACGGCTGAAATACATAGTGACCTCTAAATTGTATTGTTTGCTAATGGTGTGGTGAGTGCTTTTAATAACGCGCCATCACGATTATAAACGTCGGTATAAAATTGTAGGCCCTCGTCGTTACCCGCAACGGTCCAATACATTAAAAGTACATCCAGCGGTTTTGATAAGCTGACTTTTTTAGTTTCTTTTGCAGTAATGGCGTCATCAATTTCACTACGGCTCCAATTATCCGAGGTTTCTAATATTTTCTCAGCTAAGGTGAATGGGTCATCAACTCTTACACAGCCGTGGCTAAATGCACGTTGGTCTTGCTGGAATAAACTTTTTGCAGGGGTATCGTGCAAATAGATTGAGTATTTATTTGGGAACATAAACTTGATTTGCCCTAATGAATTATTCTCTGAAGGCTGTTGTACAAACCAATATGGGAAGTTTTTGCGGCTGGCATTCGGCCAATCTATACTCTCGCTATCAACTGGGTTACGGCGACTATCAACCACAACAAAGTCTTTCTCGTTTAAGTAGTTTGGGTTTTCTTTCATTTTTTTGATGATGCCACCTGAAATACTCCGCGGTACTGTCCACGTTGGATTCATCACGATATAACTCATTTGCCCTTTAAATATTGGGGTTTTGGTGTAGTTTCTGCCTACAACTACGTTGGTTTGCCATTTCAATTTGTTGTCTTCAAACAAATACAGCAAGTAGCCTGCGATATTTACCACTAAGAAGCGCTCTGTGAGCGTGTTATCAACCCAACGAATGCGCTCTAGGTTTACTAAAATATCATTAACGTACTCACTGTAATCTTTGTTGAGTAGTTTTAACGTCGCATTGCCAATCACACCATCATCAGCAACTTGATGGGCATTTTGAAAGCGTTTAACTGCTGTGACTAGCTCATCGTTATAATCAGTGGCATTACTGTTACTGCCGTCAAAATACTTTAGTCGTTTTAACTTTTGTCTTAAAAGCGGTACTGCTGGGTCTGATTGTCCGGGTTTTAATACCTTATTTTGCAGTGCGAAGTCAGGTAACTCGCCAGTGGCATCAAGCTCTCGATAAAACACAAGGGCGTCTTTTAAACGCTTATAATGAGGCAAAACAGGTTTTAGGTTTTCAAGTCCTTTATCAAGGCTTTTTGATTTTACATGTTTGAGTAATGAGGCCGCTGCGGCATCTGGGCTAACATCAAACTGTTCATAGTTCCATGTGGCAGCCAATTGTTTTGGGTTTACCTTTCCGCGTATTAGGTGTTTTGCATAGGTCATCACGGCATCTGTCATCAGTACATCAAACTGGGCTTCGACGGCATCTGCTCCGCGTTTCTCTATTTCGTTGGCCAGCGCCATTAATGTATCAAAGTGATAGTCGTTAGGAGATAGCCCTTCAAGTTCTGCTTGCGCAATTAAATTGAGCGCTTGTTTAGCATATTTGCTGTCATCCCATACTCGTTCAAAACTATTTGCTTTATAGGTGGCAACAGTCATTTCTGGGGAGTGGATTTGTTGTCCTTCTATATTGTGAGATTCACCAATCAGAATAGGTTCAAGCTGTTGTTGCAAGTATTGGTTCTCAGCAAGCACTGGCATACAAATTGATAAACAACTGAGCAAAGCTGTGTAGCGCAGAATTTTCATAGCTATGTCCTTATAACGTATTTAGTTATTTTTTGAATTGTTTCTTTTTTGCTCATTTAAGCTTAGCAAAACAACAGGATTTATAGGAACATATTTTTAAATAAAAAACGCTTGGCAAGTAAGCTTGCCAAGCGCTCGGTTGGGATTTTGAGAGGGGATTAATGACTGGTTGTTTGTAATTTTGCTTCTGGCTCTGCTTTTTTACCTCTTAGCTTGCCAATTAAGCGTTTGAAGTCTTCTAACGCGACGTACTGACAAGGGATTAAAATAAGCGTAATGACCGTTGCAAATAACACCCCGAATGCTAGAGATACAGCCATTGGGATAACGATTTTTGCTTGTAAGCTTGTTTCCATAATGATTGGTAATACACCAATAAAGGTTGTAATTGAGGTCAGTAATATTGCTCTAAAACGACGCGCACCGGCTTGCATTACCGCTTCTTTGATTGCAACACCTTCGGCGCGGGCTTTATTGACAAAGTCGACCATCACTAGCGAGTCGTTTACGACAACACCTGCAACAGCGATGATACCGAATACTGATAGGCTACTCATTGTCATACCTAAGATCATGTGGCCAAACATTGCACCAATGACACCGAATGGAATAACCGACATGATGATAAATGGCTGTGAGTACGAGCGTAGTGGAATAGCAAGTAACGCAAAGATAATCATCATTGATAAAGCAAAGTCACGTACTTGTTCTGCCACACTGTCCATTTCTTCTTGAATACGACCTGCCACATTACTTTCTACACCAGGGTAGCTTTTCAGTAGGCTAGGTAAGTATTCGTCACGAATTTCTTTTGCAATGGCAAATGGTTCAGCTTGGTCAGTATTAACCGCAGCCCAAACGTTTACAGTACGTTTAGCGTTCTCACGGCGAATACGGTTTACACCATCTACAATGTTAACTTTAGCAACTTCAGCAAGCGGTACTTCAACACCCGTTGGCGTGATGATACGCGCATCTGTGATGTCACTTACTGCGTTACGCGATTCACGAGGGTAGCGGATCATTACTTTGATCTCTTCACCGTCACGTAAAATACGTTGTGCTTCAAGGCCGTAATAGCTAAAACTAACTTGTGATGCCACATCTGAAAGGGTTAACCCTAAGCTGTAAGCAAGTGGTTTAAGTTCAAGTTGAACCTCGTCAGTTGCAGATTGTAGTGAGTCATTTACATCGCCTACGCCTTGCATGCTATTTAGCTTTTCTTTTAACTTAGCAGCCACTTCTTTGAGCTTATTGATATCTTTGCCTTCTAAGCGAAAGCTCACATCACCGTCATCACGACCACCGTTCATGATACTGTCTTCAATATTCAGCGTTTTCACACCTGGCAGTGGTGGCATTTGTTCGCGCCACATTGCACTTAATTGGAAGGTATCAATAGGGCGTAAGTCTGGTTCAACCAAAATCGCCATAATGCGTGCACTTGTTCGACCGCGTAAACTAACCGATAAATCGCGGATCATTGCTTGACCATATTGCTCTTCAAGTTGTTTATCGACATCTAAAATCAGCTTTTCAATTGTTTGCGCTGTCTCAAGGGTTGCTTGCTCAGAAGAAGATAAGTTCATTTCAACCGAGATACGTGGGAAATCATGTGGAATTTTAGGGTTCGCAACAAATTTCACTAAGCCACCAGCGAACATACCGCCACTAACAATAAGTACACAGATAAAGCCAACAATCACGGTGTAACGGTAATGAATACAGCGGCCAATAAATGGTGTGTAGTAATTATCAACAAAGTTCTTGAGGCCTTTATCCATACCTAAACGTAAGCGATGTAATGGATTTTTAGGGTTCGCAGGTTTATTTTTCATTGCCGCTAAGTGAGCCGGTAGAATCAGTTTTGACTCAATTAGTGAGAAAATTAAACATAGGATAATTACACCACCAATGGCTTTAGAAAACGCAGAGCCAGGGCCTGATGCCAGTGTTTGTGGTAAAAATGCGGCAATTGTAGTTAACACCCCAAAGGTTGCAGGAATAGCAACGCGTTTTACGCCGCGGACTACGTTATCTAGGCTATGACCGTGCTTTTCAATTTCAGCACTGGCAGACTCACCGACGACAATAGCATCATCAACGACTATCCCGAGCACCAGTATAAATGCGAATAAAGAAGCTAAGTTAACAGTGATATCAATAAAGCCAAGTGGCATCATTAAAAATGCACCTAGGAATGACACAGGTAAGCCCATCATTACCCAAAACGCTAAGCGTAGTGGTAAAAATAGCGCCAGTACCACCATCACTAAAATACCACCCCAAATCATGTTGTCGATCATCATGTTTAGACGACCTTCAAGGTAGTAAGTTAAATCAACAATCGGTGATAGTTTTACACCTGCTGGTAACTGTGGTGCTTTATCTGCTAGGTATTTTTTTAATACCGCAGCAACTTTAGTGATGTCTTGATCTTTCGAAGCATTTACTTCAAAAGTCAGTGAGTTTTTACCGTTGTACTTAGAGTATTGTAAGCCTTCTTCAAAGCCGTCGTTAATTGTTGCTACATCACCTAAGAAAACTTGAGCGCCATCTGGTAAGTGTAATAAAGGCAGATTTTCGAACTCTTTACCACGATATGCTTGATTCTCAACACGCATCGAAATATAGCCATTTTCAGAGCGAATTTGACCTGCAGACATATTGGCAGAAAAGCTGCGAACGGCTGTGGCAATATCACGGAAAGTTAAACCATACTCACGTAGCTTATCTGGGCTAATTTCGATGCCAATTTCGTAGTTTAAGCCACTGTAAAAGTTGACTAAGTTAATTTGTGGTAAAGCTTGTAGCTCATCTTTTATGTCGTTACCAAGTTCTTTGAGCTGGTAGTTACTCATATCGCCATACAGCGCGAGTATCATCACTTCTTGCTCAAACTTTTCGCGGCGAACAATTGGGCGTTCCATCTCAGCAGGGAAGGTATTGATTGAATCAACCTGCATCTTGATTTCATCGAGTACTTCTTGCGGGTCGTACTTTTCTTCGATTTCGATCCAAGCTTGTGAAAAACCACGGTTCGAATAGGTAATTAAACGTTTAATGCCTTCGAGGCCTTCTAAAGACTCTTCGACCTTAATGGTGATGCCTTCTTCTACCTCTTGCGGCGCAGCCCCTGGGTAGACAGCTTGAATACTGATCCAGTTACTCTCAAATTGTGGGAACATTTGCTTACGCACCGACATTGCCGTCAATAAGCCACCCACTAAAATGAAAATCATAAGTAAGTTTGCAGCAACTGGGTTGCGAGCAAACCAAGCAATAAGCCCTTTTTCTCTGTGCGTGGTCATGGCTTATTCCTCTTTTAACGCTAACTGCGTTGTTGGCACACTCAGTGTTGCGTCATCTAACTTGACCGCCATGCCTTCAGTTGGGTATTCGAGTGCCGAGGTAATCAGTTGCTCACCATTAGCAAGGCCATTATCGGCGATCACCATGCCATTTTGTTCGCGAACGATGTTAAGTGTTTTAAAAGTAAGCGTTTCGCCATCTTGTAAAACAGCGACTTTTTTATCTTTAACTAAATGGTGCGGAACAACAATCGCGTTGTCTAACGCTCGGCCTTCGATAGTGGCGTTAATGTATGAGCCAAAACGTAATGGCTGCTTTTGCTCATAAGGCGTTGCTACTTGTGCTACTAAGTAATTCATGCGGCTACGTTGGTCTACAACTCCTTCGCTACGTACGATAGTTGCTTGCCACGTTGTTTGTTTACCTGCAAATTCAGCATTAATTGATACGCTTGCACCAATTCCTTGGTTATTTAGGTATTGCAGATCTTTATCAGCAACAGGTAAACGAATTTCAGCCAGTGACGTTGAGCTCAGACTACCAAAGCTGTTACCTGGGTTTACCACACTACCTAGACTAATCAGGCGTTCGTCGATAATCGCATTGTAAGGCGCTTTAATATATGTGCGCTCAAGATTACGTTTTGCGCGTTTTACACTCGCTTGCGCAGCACGATAACTTGCAAGTTTTTCAGCAAGTTGTGGTTTACGTAAATAAAGCTCAGAAGGGATAACTTGGTTTGAGTCACCTTTGATGCGGTCCCACTCAGCTTGCGCAACTGACACCTGTGCACGTTCTATCTCAAGTGCAGAGCTTGCTTGGGCTAGTCCTGCCTCAGCTTCAATGAGTGCTGCTTCGTAATCATTTGGGTCAATACGTGCTAGAATGTCGCCTTGCTTAACAAATCCACCTTGTACGAATTGATCTGATAACGACACAACCTGACCACTTACTTGCGCAACAAGCTCAGTTTGGTTTTTAGGTTTAACGATACCGTATGATTTTACATCGAGGGTAATGGCGTCAAAGCTTAACGGTTTGATTGATACAAGCGGGCGCAGATCTTGTTCTGGTTTTTCTACTGGCGGTTGCTTCATTGAGGCAAATGCGAATGCCATTCCAAGTCCGCCGACTAATACGGCGATAGGGAGAATGATTTGTTTTTTACTAGCCACGGGATAGTCCCTCACGGTTGACGGTAATTAAAAATAAATTTGATAGGCTAAGCATACGCAATAAAGTGTTTACAAGGCGTTTGAAGATGTAACAAACCATTACACATATTACAAAGGCGCTACAAAGGTTCTATAAGAGGTACTCAATGACAGATAAAATGGCATGCAGATTAGGCTGTGGCGCCTGTTGTATTGCACCCAGTATTAGCTCACCGATCCCAGGAATGCCCAATGGGAAAGCAGCGGGAGAGCGCTGTATTCAGCTTGATGATAATAACCTATGTAAATTATTTGGTGATGAATCAAGGCCTAAGGTGTGTAGTGACTTTTCTGCTACCATCGATGTATGTGGCACCACTAACGAACAAGCACTGTATTTAATTACCGAGCTTGAGCAGATGACTTAAAAAAGATTAAACCTTTAACACTTTTTAACGGTTACTGGAATCAGTTGTGTTTTTTATAACCAAATTTTTATTCACAGCATTTAATATAATTTTGGTTATGGTTCGTGAGATGTCTAGGCGGTAGCGCGATAGAGGAATGCCAGTCAATTGACTGGCATTGTTGTTTTTGTTTACCACGTATAAGTAGCGCTGAGAGTATATTGCTCGCCGCGACCAGGGGTACCCGGGACTTCTTCGAAAGATTCATCCCAAATGTTGTCAGCTGCAAAGGTAACAAACACATTATCAAGCTGAGCTGGGGTGAATTTTAGCGTTAACTGCGTGAAGAAGGCTTCATCATCAGAGTTACGTAAGCGGTTACTATGTTGCTTACGCCATTCGTTATCGATACGTAGCTCAAGCACATCCATTGGTTGCCATACTGCACCCAGTGTTACACGGTGATCAGGGTAGTTAAGCGCATAAAAGCTCGCATCAATATCTGCCGCGCCATAGTCTTCTGACTTTTCTAAGTAGGTGTAGCTGGCAATCAACTCAGTGCTTTCAAACGATTTATTCGCTAAAAACTCAACGCCTAAGGTGTCTATATCAACCGGGTTTGCAAAACGAGCTGAGGTTGCATCAAAGCGATATGTCCAATCTGTCAGGTTTTTATCTTTACGGTAGAAAATAGCTGAATCTAAACGCCACGAAGACTGTTCAATCAGTAAACCTAGCTCAAGGTTATCGGTTGTTTCGCGCTCAAGGCTGTAGTTACTTCTGAATAATCCGCCCGTTTCGCTGCCGCCGATGGCGGTATAACCGGGAACTTGTGTTGCTTCTGCGTATGATGCATACCAAGTATGTTCACCGCCGTTATGATTAGCTACTTTAAGGCTGGCATCGGCAATCAATGAGGTAGCTGAGCTATCGTGGTTAGTATTATCAAATGCTGCACCAATACGTACAGTAAGCTCTTTGTTCGCTGTAAGGGCTGATTTGTACTCAGGCAAGATACTTAGCTTAGTGTAATTGCGTGACGTAAAGTTGTTTTCAAGAGACGTTGATTCAATTTCATCAGCAATAAATTGCCCAGCATAATTAATTGCATACTGGTTATTTAAACGGTGGCGTCCAGAGAGTCCCAATGACTTAACCGTGGTTTCGTGAAACGCTTCAAAAATAGCTGGGTTTTCACGAGACAAAACGTAATGGTCGTTATGTTTACGATAATAGCCAGTCACTTCAAAGGTATTGCTCTCACCATACACTTGCTTGTGGTTAAGCATGAAAAGCTTGGTTTCAAGATCTTCGGTTTCGTTAAAATTAAATGGCGTGTAAAGGTTTGGCCAACCAAAAAACTTCTCTTGGCGTCCGAACATTAAATCAGTTTGTGAGGTAGAGCTTGCAAGTTGAATACGCGCTGAAGCACGTTCAAAGTCGTGGTCGCCATTATCAATTGAGCCATCACTTTTTGAGTGCGAGTATTCACCCTCAAAACCTAATCGCCAATCTGGTTTACTATCCAGCTTTTGGCTATGGGCAGCATGAATGCTTTGTAAATTAAAGCCATTCGTACCTGTGCCAAGTGAAACGCTGCCAGTGTTTGTGATAGGGCGCCAGCCAAATGAAACTGTGCCAACCGAACTATTCATACCATAAAGGGCATTATCAGCCCCTGTAAGCACTGAAGGGCCTGTTAGCATTTGTGGCGCAATTGGAATTTCAGCAAAGTAGTGACCAGATTGCGGGTCGAATAATGTACTGCTACCAACACGAAAGCCAGTATTTTCAAAGATACCACCACGAATGGTGACATCAGCTTGTGCTTCAGCCATGTTACGTGATTGCAAATCGACACGTGGGTCATATTCTAAGTTTGATACCGGCGCATCAAAGGTACCAACAGGCTCTTTATTTGCGGTTGCTGAAACTTCAACGGTGATTTGTTCAATATTGTTGGTGTCTTCTGCTAGCACTGAGCAAGTGACGAATAATGCGGGAAGTGTAAGCTGTACTGCGCGTACCATCTAAAACTCTCTATTATTTTGATTAACTCGTTGCAGTGGCCGTTAAGAGCGCACTGGAAATTGCAGGTATTGTATCTGAATCACTGAGTTATACCACTCCAACCAGATTTCAGCAGGTAACAAAAAACCGCGCTAAGGCGCGGTTGTGCAATAAGAGCTGTGTCTATTTATTATTTAAAAAAGATGTGTGTTTCAGTTTGATTTTTTATTTTTAACTGCATCATATTTACCAAAGAAAGTAATGATGAGAGCAACAAAAATACCTATAAATCCAATGACCGAAAAAGCTAGGCTATATTCAGCTTTAATATTAAAAATATTAAGCAAGCTAGTTATTAACAATAGAAAAATACCGGAAATTTTTAAAATCGTCTGTGTTTTATTTAAGCAAAACCATGCTTGACAAGAAGGGCATTGATTTTCAATGAAGAGGCTGTTTGTATTAACCTTTTTTATATCTTTAGTCGCAATTATGGTTTTACAGTTTGGGCAAGTTAATTTCATTTTATTCCTTTTTGGATCTTTTCTCTAAGACCCCTAATTCCATTTAGAGTTATTTAAGTTAAAGCATCATAGCAAACTTTGATCTTCACAAACAAAAAAGCCCACAATTTGTGAGCTTTTCAAAATTATGTAAAAGGCTTATTGCTGAGGTTTTGGTGGGAAGTTACTTAGAATGTTGGCAACAGTCTCTTTGATAACTTCAGTGCGCTTTTCAGGTGATTGGTTCTTTTGCAAACGACCTTCTTTCGCACCACGCCAAACTAATTGGTTAGAAGCACGGTCTACCACGTCTAAAATTAACGTACCCACTTCGTATTCGCGAGCAGTTGTTTGCGTGTTGTAACCCATACCCCAGTAATTCCAGCGTGCGCCGTAACCCACGTTAAAGGTATCTACATCAATTTTAGTATCAACAGATGCGTGATAGTTAATTAGTACATCTGCTTGAGCTAAATCAACTAGCTTCATACCGCTTTTTTCAAGTTCAGCATTTACAGCGTCACGAACCCGTTTTTCCATTAAAGGGCTAATTTGGTAGTTCGCTACGTTTTTAGTCAAGCTGGCATTCGGTACCCAAGAGAAGGTTTTATAATTACTAAAATCGGCTGATTTGTCGTAATCCCAATCAGGCGTTTTAGCACAGGCTGCTAAAAATAGTACAGCCGTCGCGATTAATAAGTTCTTCATATTGTTTGCTCCTTGGCAAAATTTCCACTACTTGATTGATAACATAACACAAAAAATACTCAACTGAATGATTATTTAAAAACTATGGCACATTTACAAAAAAGTACTGTAATAGTTTGTAATTAAGCATTGTGTTCCACTTCTATCCAGTCTTTTTCATCGACCCAGTTTTGTGCGCCATCTTTAACAGTGCGAATAGGGACGATGTAATCACAGCTAACTTGTGGTTTAACTGAGGCAAAAATCGGCACAAAGCCAAAGCTAAGCGCTGTTTCGATAATTGCTTTTTGGTTTTGTGGGTCGATATCGGCTGCTTCATCGATATAAATCGGAATACGATACAAGTTTTGTTCTTGGTCGCTTAATAAGTAACGAATAAACAGCATACCGCAAAGTAACTTAATGGTAATACGCGTACCGTTAGAACCGGCTGAATCGATTTTTTCGAAGTGCTCAGTTTCACCAGCACGGTTCACGACTTCAAAACGAATATCGAATAAGTCGGTCAGTGTTAAACCGGCTTTTTCTGAGGCAAGCTTAATCAAATGATCTTTCGCTTCGTTTACTGCAGATTCGCTATAAGGCTCTTGGCTTAATAGGTCTAGGGTATCGCCTTGCTCAAACTGATTTGAGGTACTAATAATAGTATCAATGCTATCAACTAACATCTTGCGCGGAATAACATTAATTTTAAATGCTTGAAGGTTAGAGATACGGTGCTGACTAATCCCTTTATTAAAGCTGTTCATTTCACGGCGTAAGCGATCTAAGTCTTCACGCAAGCCTTTAATGGTGGCGGCTACTTCAGTTAAAGCAACTCGGCCTTGACGCTCAACCGCATCGCGCTCGTTATCAATGTTATGAAACGCGCTAATAAGCTTTTCGTATTTAGTAAACTCATCGTTTTCGTTATCAAATTTAGTAATACCTGCATTGTAAATATGCAGGTAGGTGTTACGTACGTTGATATCAAAGTTACGTAACTCTTGGCAGTCTTTATTGAAGTGGTGAATGAGGTCACTTAAGTTATCAAAATCAATACTGATTTCAATCATGTACGGAGTGACTTTTCCTGAGTAAAAATCAAGCGTGTGATCGATACGTTCAGATTTAACTTGGCGTAAACGGTCAGCTTGGCGCGCAAGCAAATCTTTTTTCGACTTGATAATTGAGCGACGATCGCTGATTGAGCCACTATTCTTTTGAATATCTTGCAGGTAGTCGTCAACTTGTTCGCGCTCTGCATTTAATTGCTCTTTTAGCAGGGTTTGTGCATCAACAGATTGCTGCATCACTTCAAATTGTTCAAAGCGTTTTAACGCTTCTTCTGAAGCCATTAGTTCATCATACAAGGCATCTTTTTCTTTTTGCTTTTCGGCGACATTAGCAGCGACTTCGCGCTGTTGTTTAAACTCTTTCAGTGAGTTTTCAAGGGCAGCAAGTTGCGCGGTTAATTGCTCTTTATTTTCGCCCGTTTGCATTTGCACTGGGCTTAGCTTTTTAAGTTTAATCGTTGCGCCCGGAAGAGTTAGTACACCACCTTTTACGTTAGCCGATAATTGTTCTAAGAACTCACCAAAGGCATCTTCGTCTGTGATCTCAACATCACCATTGCTGGTGGTGGCAAACGATAAAATATCTGGGTTTAGAATACGCGAAATTTCTTCAACTTCTTTTAAAGACAAATCTTCACGCATGCGAGTGAATAAATTGAACTCGAGGTTCTTTAACTGCAGTTTTAAGCTCTTAATTTGCTTTTGTGTTTCGCTGATACGGTAATCTAGCGTGTGCAAGCTTTGCCCTTGAGCACTGCTTAATGAATGCGATAGCGATTCATAATCTTGTTTAAGCTGAGTAAGGCTTACTTTTAAAGTGGCTTTATTAACTAGTTCAAACTCAGATTTAAGCGCTCGATAGTCTAAAAACCATTGTTCAATTTGTGTTTGCTTACGTTCAATATCACGGGATTGCTGAATATACAGCTGCTGCTTTTGGTCGAACTCATGCTTTTCGTGTTCGATATCCTCAAGGGCAATATTTAGCTCAGTGAGTTGGTCTTGTTGATAGGTTTCAAAGTCAATCAGTGCTTGGTCAATTTTTGGCGCATAGGCAGCAAGTTTGCCTTTTAAAACCGTTTGGTTTTCAAGCATAGATTCAAGGGCTGCGATTGGCTCTTGCATTGACTCAAGGGCTTTTAATTCACGTTTAGCGCGATTCACTTTATCGAATGAACGTCGCCATACTTCATAAAAATCAACCCGTGAGTTCGACATATGGCGCTCAAATACGCGTAACATAAAGCGCTTAACATCACTGGCACCTAACTTATGCAAGTTAAGGATACGGCGGAAAATTTCTTTGTAAATTGCTGAATCTTGCACGTTATTGAGGGGGATCATCTTTAAGTTGATATCGCCATCAAATGGGGTTGCGCCACCAGTGAGTAGGGCGTTTAGCTCCTGCGCTTTTAATTCAATTGGATTAAAACCTTGCTCTTTTAAGTGATTAAAAAGCTTGGTGAATTTTACAATGGTTTTGCCTTGAGTGTAGTGTTCAAGGTTTAACTTACCTTGGTAGCAAAAAAACTGATGCGCGTAACCGGCAATTTTACCAAGGCCGGCAACACCAATCACCACAGGGCCATTAGGTAGGTCAGCTTCGAGTAAAATATAGGATTGGTCTGACGAAAAGTAGAATTTTCGGGTTTCGTCTAAATCGTGGCCATCCCATTCTGTTAGACGTAAATCATTAATCAGTGGAAATTGCAGGGCATTAATTACCGAGCTTTTACCGGTATTATTAGGTGCACAAATAGAACTACTTTTATCCAGCGGGATCACGCATTTTGCATAGCAAGCGGTATTTAAAAGCGCAAGTTTGCTGAGTCCGTATAGGCTTTGGCTTTGCATTATTCGTCATCTCCTAAGTAGGTTTCTTCGTTTACTTCCATCAATGCATCGATATAACGATAAATAGGTGCTTGCAGCATAAAGCCGTTTTCTACTTCGCGAGCAAGACCTAAACGCACCATACGTAGGTAGACGTCTTTGCGTAAATCTGAGCCAGAGAATATTTCTAATTGATCAAACAGGTGCTTGTTGATTTGCACTAAGGTTTGCATCAGTTCAAGGTCGTTTACTTCGTCAAACAAGGCACGCATTGGATCTTTACCGGTATTGGCATAGTGCTCAATTAAGATGTAGATAGTCAGTGCGATGGCACGCGAAATTTTACCCATATTTGGGGTGCTTTCATCACTGCCAAAATAGTAATAGCCACGGCTATCATGTTGTAGGTCATGGCCTAGGGCGTTAAATAACGCGCGATAAGCATCAATGTGTTGGTCAAGCTCTTGCCACATCAGCGTGTCTTGTTCGCTAATGTGGTAGCCTGATGTGAGCTTTTTATTAATAGCTTGCAGATGCGTTAAATCATCTAAATTAATATCTGTCATGGTTATTGCTCTGTTGCTTTTTTATCGTCAGCAATCGATGAGTTAAATGGGTAAAGAGAGAAGTGTTGCTGGGCAATTTTTATTTTTACTTTCTCTTGGCTTTGGCTAATTTCAAGGTCGCCATCGCTAATTAATTTTTGATATAAGAACAGCATTTCGTCAGCCTCTAGATCTGGATAGCTTTCATCTAAGAAATTAAGCAGCGGCTGAGCTTTTTTGCTGGCTTTTTTAAAGCGTTTTCTAAATTGTGTTTTAACGTCGTTGTAATCAGGAATATGTGGGCTTTGATAGGCGGGCACATCATCATGTTCAGGAAGCTGATATTCATCGTGCTCAAAGTCAACTAAGCCTGCCATGTAGGCCACAATATGACGTTGCTGACCTAGTGAAAAACGTTGTGCGTCTGAAACAAAGTTAGGCTGTACTGCACTTAACATGTTATCGACGCCATTTTTACGCACTAAACCAAGCACTTTAGCCGCTTGGCGAGTAATTAAGTTGTTGCGGCGTAACTCTTCACGTAACGGCATCAGCATATCGGCGCTTTTACGTAAACTTTCACGGCCAACTAAATGCATTTCTAGAATACGAGTACGTAATTGTTCAAGCATGCGCTTGTCTTGATATGATTTACCAAGGCGGTCAATTTGCTCTATTTGCGAGCTAATTTGCGCTTCGATGGTATTAAAGCAAGCGTGGAAGTCACCTCGAATATCAACCATTTCCAGCATAGGCTCGATGTATTCATCGAACGCTTCAATTACAGCCTGATAGCGTTTTTGCAGTGATTGCACCGCGTTGTCTGCTTTTGCTTGCTCAACAATATTTAAAATTGCGTTTTCATTGTGGGCAAACAATTTCATTATTTTGCGTACCCGATCATCCATAATGCGGCTAAAGCGGCGAAGCTCGTCGTAATCTTCAATTTCACCCGCTTTAGCAAGGCGATTGCCAAGGCGAGCTAAGTCATCAACGAGCACGCTAATCTCTTGAGCAAGACCTAAGTGCTCTTCTTGTAGCAAGAAAGTCGCAAAATCGGCGATCGCGCGGTTTATTTCTAACTGTGATGATTTTGCCAGTGGAATGATAATATCTTGATTCAATAAACGATTTGTTTCTTTATAAATGCGTTCGTTTGACCATGAGGGCTGCTTTTGTTTTATCGCATTTTGTACGTCTTTCAAGCTGAAATCAGCCATCTTAAAACGTTTAAATAGCAGTTCTAACACCCCCCAATGTTCAGTAAGGGTATTTAATAACTTTTTAGCTGGGATCATAAGGCTCCAGTAAATTCAGACTTTGGTGTTGGCGATTAGTAGTAAATTATGTAATTGAGAATAGTTTTATGCTTTCTATGCTGCTAGAATCCGCGCCGAAACACTCGACTTACAATTTTTACATTATTATAAAGGTTGTTCAAACACCATGGTAACCCCACTTATCCTAACCCTGATAGCGGTGGCATTTTTGCTTATCGTTATAGAGGATATTATCCATGTAAACAAGGCCAAAACGACGCTTTTTTTTGGCACTTTATGCTGGATTATCTTATTTATCTCTCCAATTCATGGGCAAAGCCCAGAAACCATACAACATCAACTGGATCACAACATATTAGAAATCGCGACTTTGTGGCTGTTTTTAATGGCTGCGATGACCTTTGTAGCGTATTTAAACTCTAAAGGTTTTATCCAGAATATTGTTCATAAAATTATGCCAAATCAAATCAGTGAACGAAAGCTGATGTTTCTGATTGGTGGTTTTGCGTTTTTATTTTCATCTATTTCAGACAACATAACGGCAACTTTAATCTCGCTTGCGGTGGTGATGTCACTTAAGTTAGATCCTAAAAAATTAATAAAATATGCGACCTTAATTGTATTTAGTGTTAACTCGGGTGGGGTGTCGTTGATCACCGGTGATGTGACAACCTTGATGATTTTCTTAGACGAAAAAGTCACCATTGCTAATCTACTATTATTAATTGCCCCTGCACTGACAAGTGTTGCACTGCTCGCGGCAATGTTGTCGGTGGGTATGTCGGGTAATGTTGTGTTTGAAAAACAAGCTGCCCGTCGTATCGAAAAAACAGATATTACCATTGCGGTTATCTTCTTCTCGACGATTATTGCCACGTTAACTTTGAGTGTGCTTTATAGTGTGCCGCCGCTGTTAACCTTTTTATTTGGTTTATCACTTATGTTTTTGGTTGCGCAATTTTTAATGCGCAAAAAAGACGTAAACAAAAAAATCATCGATTATATTCGTGAAATTGAATACGACACCTTATTGTTCTTCGTCGGGGTATTATTACTCGTTGGTGCATTAAAAGAAGTCGGTATGCTTGCTAAATTTACTCATCTTT
Source organism: Pseudoalteromonas sp. S1650 (assembly GCF_005887195.1). NCBI lineage: Bacteria > Pseudomonadati > Pseudomonadota > Gammaproteobacteria > Alteromonadales > Pseudoalteromonadaceae > Pseudoalteromonas > Pseudoalteromonas sp. S1650. The sequence continues at coordinate 82,575 of NZ_PNDF01000016.1, forward strand.
ATGAATTGATGGCACCAGAATACGCCAACTATTTAATGGGGCTATTATCAGCGGCGGTAGATAACGTACCTCTAACTGCAGCACTTTTAAAAGCTGATATTGTGATGAGCCCTCAGCAATGGTTGTCGTTTACTTACGCAACTGGGGTAGGTGGCTCAATGCTTATAATCGGCTCTGCGGCAGGTATTATTGCCATGAGTAAGGTAAAAGCACTAACCTTTATGAGCTATCTTAAAATGTCGGTTTATTTATTAATTGCTTATACCGTTGGTTATTACGGTTCGCACTTAGCGGGCAGTTTAATTTCATAAAACAACTTGACAGCTAGACGTCTAAACGTTAACTTTCAAAGCCTGCTTTTAACAGCAGGCTTTGTTATTTTAACCAGGTGTTAACTTAACATTCAGAAGAGGTGCGATACTTAGGTAATTAATGTGAGGTGACGAACGCCGATGACCATTAATGAGGGAAGTACTCGCCGAGAAAATTAACCGGACGTCACGGTTATTTTTCGGTTTATGGGGCTGAATCCTCAAAACTGTCACCAAACTAGGTGGAGAGCTTCTGGCATGGACTACTCTTTATTTTCAAAGCACCCCCTTGCCGAGTTCTTCTTGAATTACTGTGGATAGTTTTCCACAAAAGGAGACGACATGAATACCCAATTAGCCGCCAACAGAAAATCAGATTACGTTGTTGCAAAATTTGGTGGCACCAGTGTAGCTAACTTTGATGCTATGAGCCGCTGCGCTGAAATCATTTGTGCTGATAATCAAGTACGTATAGTTGCTGTGAGTGCCAGTGCGGGCGTGACAAACCATTTAGTTGCATTGTGTAAAGCTGATTTGAGTGCGGCTGAACGTGATGAGCACATTACTGGCGTTGTCGCCATTCAAGAAGCAATCTTGGCAGAGCTGTCACTGGACGCTGATTTAGCACATGGCTTTAATGAAACGCTTAAGGCTTTTCAAAAGCTAGCATCAGACGGGGCTAAGTCAGTAGCAGATCAAGATGAACTATTGAGCTTTGGCGAGCGTTTGTCATCGTATTTATTTACTCAAGTATTACGCGGTCAAGGTCTTGATGCGGTGCGTTTTGATGTACGTAAAGTGCTAAAAACAGATAGCCAATTTGCTAAAGCTACCCCAAATGTTGCAGCAACCGCTGCGGCTGCTAAAGAGCATTTAGTGCCGCTACTTGATGACCATGTTGTGGTAACTCAAGGTTTTATTGGTAGCAATGAACATAATCAAACGACCACTTTAGGCCGTGGTGGTTCAGATTACAGTGCTGCATTACTCGCTGAAGCAATTAACGCAAAAAGCGTGCATATTTGGACCGATGTTGTGGGTATTTTCAGTACTGATCCGCGTTTATGCGCTAAAGCAAGCCCAATTGCACGCTTAAGCTTTGATGAAGCGGCAGAAATGGCAACGTTTGGTGCGAAAGTACTGCACCCTGCAACCATTTTACCTGCAAGCCGTAGCCATATTAGTGTGTTTGTTGGTTCAAGCCGTGAACCACAGTTAGGTGGTACATGGATTGAAAAAGAAAAATCTCAGCAACCAGGTATTCGTGCCGTAACACAGCGTAAAAATCAAATTCTGTTAACGGTTAAAAGCCCAGAAATGCTCCTTGCGAGTGGTTTCTTAGCTCGTGTATTCACCATTTTAAGTGAGTTTAATATTTCGGTTGATTTGGTTACTACCTCAGAGATCAGTGTTGCAATCACTTTAGATAACGCACCAAATGCATCACGCCCTGAGCTTGATCAAGCTTGTTTAGATAAGCTTTCTGAGTTTTGTCATGTGTCGGTTGAGAATAACTTAACGCTGGTGGCTTTAATTGGTTCTGAAATTCAATTACGTCAGCAAGAAATGAACTTAATGCAGGTATTGAGTGATTTTAATATTCGTTTAATTTGCCACGGTGCAAGTAAACATAATCTGTGCTTCTTAGTTGAGCAAAGTGAGTCAGATGAAGTCGTGCAGGCTATTCACAGCCGACTATTAGAAAGCCAAGTCGCGGCGTAAGTCGTTAAAATTAATAAAAGAGCACTGCCAGTCAGTGCTTTTTTGTGCCACAACACTTATATCAAACCCTTCAATAGAGTTACTGCTCGCGCTGAAATTATGTTTGCTCAATTCTTCGAATACATTAGGAGCAAGTAGTTTTGCAATCGGCTGAGCACTTGCTTTTGCAAGCGCTTCTTTTAATGTCCAAATTCTAAAAAAGCACTGTGCCTGTTCATCGGGAGCGTCAAAACGGCTAATTAAGTCAACTTCATCTTGATGATAAAAATGCTTTGCGAGTTTGATAAAAGGGCGAGGTTTACTGCTTTGTTCAATATCAAAACCAAATAGCTGCTGTTCGGGGTTAAGGGCTGCGCCAATCAAGCCATTTGAATGTGATAAACAAGCCCACACAGGTTCTCTTCGTTTTGTATGTAATTTGAGCTTGCTGTCTTTGTCATCAAACTGGCTTGATATTTCACTGAGCGCTAAATCGTCATGAGGGTAAGCATGTTGATACAAATACTTTAACGTTAGGCGAGTTGCTAAGTACTCTTGCTTGGCACTAGGCACTTTGCGTTTTTCAAGTACGCTTAATTCAAACTCACTGAGTAATTTATCAAGGGGTAAACTTGCAACATCAATACATGTTGCATCCATAAGCATGATTTTCTTGGCCGTTGTTTGGCGTTGTTGCTCGATGATAAGAGTGTTCGAAAAGTAGTGACTGCTCATGGTTTAACGCTTACACGGGGCTTGAATTTAGTTTTGTTTATTTTTACAGCAAATGCACTTTTATAGGCATGAACAAACGCAAATAGTTTACGCAGTTGACTGTAATTATGGTTTAATGAGGAAAAATAATAACAGATTTGTAGATGTATGGCACAAGTTCGTGACGGCTTTCAAAGCCGATTAGGTTTCGTTTTAGCAGCTTCTGGTGCGGCGGTAGGTTTAGGTAATATTTGGGGCTTTCCAACACAAGCGGCAAACCATGGCGGCGGTGCATTTTTACTAGTTTACTTCATTGTTATCTTCTTATTAGCGCTTCCAGCTCTTTATACTGAGCTGTATTTAGGCCACCAAGCGCAAGCGAATCCAGTAAAAGCATTATCTAATGCATGGCAAGACACAGCGCCTAAAGTGGGCGCTGCAGCAGGCTATATTGGCCTCTTTGGTGCGGTTGTGATGCTTAGCTTTTATTCGATAGTTGCAGGGTGGATGCTCGCTTATGCGCTTGAGCCAGTCGCAAGCTTCTTTGGTTTTACTGAGTTAAGTAACTTTTTACACAGTGACTCTATGGCACGTAATTTTGTGTTTACGCCACTGATGCTTATTCTTACAGCGAGTATTATTTTAAAAGGCGTTAAATCAGGTATCGAGACTTGGTCACGTCGCTTAATGCCATTATTGCTAGTGTTATTAGTGGCATTAATTGCTTATATCGCGACCCTAGATGGTGCGATGGATGGTTTTGCAGCCTATTTAGTGCCAGATTTTACTCAAATTCTTGATGCAAACTTAATTATTGCGGCAATGGGACAAGCGTTCTTTTCATTGTCGTTAGGTGTTGGTTGTATGATGGTTTACGGCTCTTATTTAAAACCAGATGCCAACCTACCTAAATTAACTGGCACTGTGGCATTGCTTGATACTGGTGTAGCCTTTTTAGCGGGTTTATTGATTATTCCGGCTATTTTTGTTGCTCAACATAACGGTGTAGAGGTATTTAGCGGCGGTAAATTGGTGGGTGAAGGGCAGTTAATTTTTGCGATTTTACCTGAACTGTTTAGCACGATGGGCCAAGTGGGCTTACTCGTTGGCTTATTATTTTTTGTATTAATGTCGATTGCCTCAGTGACGTCAACTATTTCATCGACCGAAATTCCAGTGGCATTTTTAGTTGAGAATCACAGTATTGAGCGCAAAAAAGCGACCTTATTTGTAACGCTGATCGTGTTTATTGCCTCATCACTGATTATCTTAAACTTTGACTGGTTATTTGGTTTAGTCATTATGGTACTTACACAGTACCAATTACCTTTAATGGGACTGTTCTATTTCATTACTGTTGGTTGGTTATGGCAGCGTGGTAATAAATTGCATCAAGTATCGAGCGGCCCTCATTATTGGTTTGCCCAGTACATTCGCTTTGTCTGTCCGTTATTAATGACGGCGGTATTTGTGAACGTGGCGTTGTTGAAATAAAAAACTAATACTCACATTTACTCAATCAGACCATCTTAAGTAAAGTCATTTAAAATAAGGATATATTATGAACGAATGGGTTGTTTTAAGAGAAAAAATAGAATCAAAGTTTCCAGCTCTGATAGATGTTATTAATAATGAGTCGAATGTTGAGTCATTAAATAAAATTGCAGATTTGGTTGGAAATACTTTACCTCAATCTTTTGTATCAATATATGCAAATTGTAATGGTCAATTCCGCACTAAGGCTGGTTTCGTTTTTGGCCTTTCATTATTAAGTACAGAAAAAATTATTCATGAGTTAAATGTTTGGCGAGAGATTATTGACCAAGGATTAGAAGGGTTAAATGAGAGTTGTTCATCCCTAACACCTAGCGCTATAAAAATTGAATATGCGAATACTAAATGGTTACCTCTACTTGGAGATGGAGGAGGTAATTTTATAGGGGTGGACTTTGATCCAGGCCCGACAGGAACGAAAGGTCAAATTATCAATTTTGGCCGAGACGAAGATGATAAGTGTGTTTTTGCAAAGTCACTTGATGATTTCTTAGTGCTCCTCACTGAATTACTAAATAGCCCTTCGCTTGTTGAAGAGGAAGATGGCAGTTATTCATACAACCATACACACTTCATAGATGCACTCAAAGAGTTATCTCAAAAGTAATGAAACATAATTTTATTAAAATGTCATAAAATCAATAAGTTAATAAAGGATGGTTAGCTTTGCAAGTGTTTAGAAGAAAAAGGAAGAAGGTTAGCTTTAAATTGCTCAACAGCTTTTTATACAGATTGTTATTTGGTGGTATGTTTGCTTATTATTTAACTGAATTTGCAGAAAAACCATTTTTTATGCAGCTCGGCTTTATAGTTGTATGTTGCATCATTTCTATCATTGTAGACTATTGGATGATAGAGCCAAAAAATTCAGTTGAGGTGTCAATAGACGGTGAAAAGTTACTATTATTAGGTGTTAAAATAGATATTTCCGAAGTAACTGAAATTCTTTACTCACAAACTAAAAGGTTCGAACATACAGTGAGGTTTAGTTATAAAAACCTAACTTACCAAGATTTCGAGCTAGCATCTTCCGATCTAATTGAAGATTTACGATTTTACGACTTTTTGGTTGATCACCAATTACCAGTAAAAATGCTCGATAATAATGAAAGGTTAAACGAGCATTGATGAGCTTAACGCCTGATGAGAAGTATCAAGGCCATTTCTTAAATAACTTCGTTAGTTAATGCTAAGCCTTGGCTTATTTCATTGGCACTTTGTAATGTGGTGCAGGCTATTTCGCTCAGTGCTTCCTGGGTGAAGAAGCCTTGGTGGCCTGTCACTAACACATTTGGAAAACTAATAAGGCGTGAAAAAATATCGTCTTGCATGATTTCTTCACGGTGATCCTTGAAGAATAACTCTGACTCTTGTTCGTACACATCTAGGCCTAGGTGTCCAAGCTTTTTAGACTTAAGCGCCTGAATACATGCTTGGCTATCAAGAAGTGCACCACGAGAGGTGTTAATCAGCATGACACCGTCTTTCATTTTCTCAAATGCGCTAGCATCAATTAAATGATGAGTATGCTCGTTGAGCGGGCAGTGCAATGAGATGACATCACTTTGGGTAAGCAATGTGTCTAAATCGCATAGGGTATAAGGGCCTTCACCAGCCATAGGATCGCACACGAGTACCTTAGCTCCAAAGCCATTTAATATATTTACCAGCGCTAAACCGATTTTGCCGCAGCCTATAATCCCAATAGTTTTTTTAAACAGATTAAAACCAAGTAAACCGTTTAAATCAAAGTTGCCTTCACGTACTCGGTTAAAGGCTTTATGGGTTTTTCGGTTGAGCGTTAGCATGAGTGCAATACAATGCTCTGCTACTGCTTCTGGGCTATATGCAGGGACGCGGCAAACCTTGATGTTATGCTCTTTGGCAGCATCAAGGTCTACATTATTGAAGCCCGCACAACGCAATAAGATTGCTTTAATGCCAACAGCCGCCATATCTGCAATGACGTGTTTGTCGACCGTATCGTTTACAAACACGCACACTGCATCGAAACCTTGGCAGAGGGGCGTGGTATTGCTGTTTAAGGATTGCTCAAAATAACTGAGCGAAACAGACTCAGCGTATTCAGTTAGATTCCTTTCAAAAAACGGTTGCTCATACTTTTGCGCACTGAATAAGGCCAGTTTCATCATTTAAATTACTCTCTATCACCATTTTGAGGGTTTCGGGCTTGGTGCGCGGGGCATATCGCGCAACGAGTTGACCTTCTGAGTTTATAAGAAATTTGGTGAAATTCCATTTAATTGCACGGTTTTGTGCAATTCCACGGGTATGACACTTTAAATAATTAAATAACGGGTGGGCGTCTGGGCCGTTGACTAACACCTTGTTAAAAATAGGAAAGCTGACATCAAAGTGTTGCTGATAAAAGGCTTTAAGTTCATTGCCATCTAGAGGTTCATTGTGGCCAAATTGATTACAGGCAAAACCGAGTACGGTAAATCCTTGCTGTTTATATTCTTGATAGAGTTTTTCAAGGCTTGCCATTTGCACTGAAAAATTACATTTGCTGGCAATATTGACGATAAGCGCTGTTTTACCTTGTAGCGATTCAAGGCTGAAGTTTTCACCAGATGCAAGCTGGGCATTGAAACGATATATACTATCCATGTTTTACCTGTGTGTTTTTAAACGGTTTAAATGAACTTTTTTTCATTCGCTTTTTAGTTATTCGGTTGAGATAATGAAATTGTTACTAATTTATCACTCAAATAGGTCAGTTTTATGTCAATGAAAGTCGCCTTCATCGGATTAGGTGTAATGGGTTATCCAATGGCGGGTCACCTTGCCAACGCAGGTCACAACGTGACAGTTTACAACCGCACAACGGCTAAAGCGCAAAAGTGGGTTTCTGAGTATCAAGGTGAATACGCTGAAACACCAAGTGAAGCAGCAAAAGGGGCTGATATCGTTTTCATGTGCGTAGGTAATGATGATGATTTACGTTCAGTTGTTTATGGCGAACAGGGTGTGCTGGCAAGCATGCATGAGGGCAGCTATTTAGTTGACCACACTACAACGTCAGCTGAAGTGGCACGTGAAGTGGCTGCTCAAGCGAAACTACAAGGCATCGCATTTTTAGATGCGCCGGTTTCTGGCGGTCAAGCTGGGGCAGAAAATGGTGTATTAACCGTGATGGTTGGTGGCGACGAAGCTGATTTTAATGTTGTTCAACCTGTTATGGCTGCTTTTAGCCGTTTTAGCCAATTATTAGGTGAAGTAGGCTCTGGTCAACTGTGTAAAATGGTAAATCAAATTTGTATTGCGGGTGTGGTACAAGGCTTGGCTGAGGGGTTACACTTTGCAAAACAAGCTGGCCTTGATGGTGAAAAAGTAATTGAAACCATCTCTAAAGGCGCTGCAGGTTCATGGCAGATGGAAAACCGCTACAAAACAATGTGGGCTGGCGAATACGAATTTGGTTTTGCTGTTGATTGGATGCGTAAAGATTTAGGCATCGCTTTGGATGAGGCAAAGGCAAACGGCGCAACTTTGCCGATGACGGCAACAGTTGATCAATATTATGCCGATGTACAAGCGTTAGGCGGCGGCCGCTATGACACATCTAGTTTATTAGCGCGTATCGAAGCGTTACATAAAAAGTAATATCCATAAAAAACGCGACAATGATTGTCGCGTTTTTTATTACATGCTTTGTGCGTAATTGTACAACGCTTTTAATATATGCAGATTTTTCTCGTTATCATCATTTTCATGAGCCAGATTTTCAAGAGTGATCATGAAATCTTGGCCACTGATCGACGGGCTATCTTCACCGTGCATTAGCTTGTTTTGGCAATACTGGCGCCATTTTGCTAATTCATCTTGGCTTAGTGTATGTGGCCAGTTTCGAGCGCGATATCTAAATAACAAGGTAGCAAACTTTTTATCATCAAAATCTAGCTGCATTGTGGCTAATTGCTCAGGGCTTGCATCTCGAATAATGGCAAATTTAGCTTTATCTGCATGGCTGGTAAAACCATCATAAAGTTGATAGTCAGGGTTGGTGGTTTCGCCGTAATCACGCTGCTCGTTAAACACTTCGGTTACTTTGTCGCGAAGCTCAGTGTTGGCTTTTAAAATAGCGAGATTTTGTAAGCATTTTTCGCGGTCAATACCCAAACGGGCTGCGTTCTCAGGTAACAAGGTTTTTGCTGGTGCGAGAATAGGGCACTTATTTAAATGCACGAGTTTTAAGCCTACCGGTGCTTCGTCTTCGCCAAGGTCGCTGTGTTTTGTGTAAAGACGCGTGCGTAGCTCTTCAACAGATAAATCTAATAGCACTTGCGGATCTTCAGTTAAATTAAAGCAAATAATGGCGTTTTTATTGACTGGGTGAAAGCTCATTGGTGCAATCCAGCTGGTGCAGCCTTGGCTTGCCGGAATTCGTGACGAGGTGTGCACAAGTGGTGTCATATTAAATACATCAACTAAATCAGCCAGTGCTTTTTTAGCGCGTAAGCTAAAGAAAAATTGATACAACTTAGGTTGTTTTTCTTTTATTAATTTTGCCAACGCTATGGTTGCCGTTACATCACTTAAAGCATCGTGAGCAGCAGCGTGTTCAATGCCATTGGCAACGGTTAAGTGCTCGAGCTTAAAGCTCGGTGTACCGTCTTCTTTGAGCGGCCATTCAATACCTTCTGGGCGCAGTGCATAACAGGCACGCACTAAATCAATAATATCCCAGCGGCTATTATTGTTTTTATATTCTCGCTCGTAAGGGTCATAAAAATTACGGTATAAGCTGTAACGTGTGACTTCATCATCAAAACGGATACTGTTATAGCCCGCAACACAGGTGTTAGGTTGGCTAAATTCAGCATGGATCTTTGCCATAAACTCAGCTTCAACTAAGCCTTTTTGCATTGCAACTTGCGGGGTAATACCCGTTATTAAACACGCCTCAGGGTGCGGCAAGTAATCGGCTGCAGGCTTGCAATATTCAATTAACGGCTCACCAATAATATTCAAATCGAGATCGGTACGAATACCTGCAAATTGACTTGGGCGGTCCTTTTGCGGGCTTGCGCCAAATGTTTCGTAGTCGTGCCAATAAATTGTTGGTTGCTGTTGTTCTGGATATGCCATGCATTAAACCTTGCTAAGCGTAGGGCCGCTTTGACTTATTTTTGAATTGACAGAATTATGGCATAGAGACTTGTTAGTTTATAGAGTTAAAGGTGTTGATGCTGTTTAGTGGTCGTTTTATATACCTGTGCGGTATAAAAAATAGCCTAACGGCTAGGTTTTATGCTTATATAGGGTCTAGTCGTTAGTTTTTACCTAAATTTTTATTGTAGTGGCTCGGTATTTGCTAACGAAAGCTATCTTTAACAATGAAGGAACAAAAAAATGACTTTATCAGCTTTATTACTATCTACTTTAGCATTCGACGCAGCACCAGCTCCTAGCTTTGATACAACAAAACTTCAAGGTACTGGTGGAATCATTATTCTAAACCCGAAAAAGAAAAATCAAGAATTGCAGGGAACTGGTGGGATAATCATTCTTAACCCAAAGAAAAAAGAAAATTAATATAAAGTAAAGAAAACCAGCCAAGAGCTGGTTTTTTTTATGCTATAAGATTATGATTATGAACATCTTTAGTAGGATGATTCATGCAATATTTAGTCGAATTATACAATGAGTTGCTTGTAGCAACAGCTGTTCATAAAGTGTTTTCAGTGCAGGTAATCATTGCAATAAGTTATGCAGTTGCTTTAGTCCTATCATTTTATAGAGCCCTACGAAATAGAGAGCTTTTCAGTGATTTCTTATCAATAGCCGTGGTTGTGTTTAAATATCAGCTTACATCTCTACTTATGGAAAAAGTACTTATATACGTTCAAGAAACCGGTGAAAGTGGAATTGCTCAAAATGTTTATCTGAGTGTGGCTGGGATAAACCTCTTAAGTTTATATATCCTATACAAATTACATCAGCGATTCAGCTATAAGTATGGAGAGCTGTTTTTAAGTGTATTCAAGCTCACGATCGTAGTGACAATCGCACATTTAATTGTCTGGGTTAAGTTTGTTGTCTTAAACATTCAAGAAGAACACGCCTACATACACTACATGTATAGTTTTATTGTGCTCTACATTAGTATTGTCCTTGCTGTTGTAATGTTGTTTCCGGGTCTTTTGAAAACCAAATTAAAACTATTACTTAGTCCAAGCTGGCCGTTTGGAACAAAAAGTTAACATGAATTTATGATGTTTTTCAGTCCTATAACTTCATTTATAATGCTTTTTCCTGATGTATTGCGAACCAAGTTTGGGTGTATAGTAACATTTAGTTTACCGAGGGATCGTAATGCTTGAACTAATTTACATAGCCATTGTCGTTTTAGCCATCTTGCTTGTTGCAAGTACATGGTTGATTGCGCGCAAAAATATCTTTGAAGATCAAATCAGGTCTAAGTCTGTTGAGGTGGTTTGGTGCACGTTACAAGCTGAGCATGAAACAGATATCAGCAAAGCAATTAAACTATTTAATAAAGCTGAACAGTTAAAGAGTGAAATTGCCACCTTAATGGGTAATTCACCGCAAGCTGCAGACTTTAAGTTAGCAGAGCCTGTTGGGCTTGATAGTAATGAAATAAAAGAGTTATCGCTTGGGGAGCTGCAGCGCTACTACGATAAACAAAATAATATATCCGATATCTACGATAAAATGTACAAAGGTAAGAATTAGTAAAAAGCCAGGTTATTTAACCTGGCTTTGTATTTTGAGCTCATTTTTTATTTGTTTTAGCTGAATATCTGCAAGCTGACTAAGGGCTTCATGAGTGTGATTATCACCTTTAATTAGCCCTGCCATAGAAAGCTTTTTTATACTCTTAATAATACCGTTACTTACTGCTTGTAGTAACGCCCCATCAAGTGTCACTGTGGTTTGTTCGCTACCATTAAGTAGTGAATCAAAGCTAACTTCAGAAGCTTTAGCCACGTTATCAATTAGTTCATAAGGCACTGCAGCAATTTCAATACTTTGCTCGCAAAAACCTGATGTTAACGATAAGTGCCTTTCTAATTCAGCATAGTTTTGCACCTTACAAAGCGTACATATGCGCTTAAAAATATCACTCACATGCTGTTGCTCGGTGCTGAGCGTTTGATTAAACATAGCATGTCCTTGCGCTGCTTTTTTGTTTATATTAAACGACTTTTCAGAAGATCTCATTAATAAAGTTAAGGTGTGACCGTTTTTTAGCCCATAAATAATGCTATTTGATGATATAAGCCAATTCCTACTAATACATTGAAAGGAAAGGTAATGCCCAAAGAACATAACATAGCTAAACCAATGTCTGCATCGGGTATGGCTGCTTTAATCGCGGCAGGGGCTGCTATGTAAGAGGCACTTGCAACTAGGCTTGCTAGTATTACCACAGAGCCTAACTCTAGTTGTAATGCAGTACCAACGCAGACCCCGATTGCACCTAATAAATTTGGTGTTATAAGAGCAAATAATGCTAATCGCCATTGATGCCATGGAATAGGGCGCAGAGTTTGTGCAGCCATTAAACCCATTTCAAGTAGGAATAGTGCCAGCACAACTTTAAAGCTGTTCGTTAAGAGACTCGTTACTTGGCTCCCTTGTTGCGTCCCGTACATCATGCCAATAATTACACCACCAACTAGCAGAATGACACTTTTGTTAGTAAGTGTTTCATGCCAAAGTGCTTTTAGAGAAAGGTTTTGTCCAGAACCATTACCAAGGCGGCGATAGAGTAACAATCCAACAATAATCGCAGGTAACTCAAGCATTACTAAATACAGAGTGACTTCAGCACCTACATTAAGTGAATTCGATTCAGCATAGGCTAAAGCAACTGCAAATGTACCTGCGCTTACTGAGCCGTAATGGGCAGCAATACTTGCGCTATTAGCAACAGAGAGGTTTAGCAGTTTGTTTAAAATAGGAAACAGCATCAATGGTATTAAGCCACCAAGTAGTAATACAGCGCCCATTTCTGGTAGAAGTTGCCAATGCAAATTGCCATGCAGCACCATACCTCCTTTTAAGCCAATGGTGAGCATTAACAATAGGCTAAGAGTTTCATAGGTCGCTTGCGGAATTTTTAGGTCAGAGCGAAGTAATCCGGCAGTGAGTCCTAAAACAAAAAACATTACAACAATATCAGGCACTTTGTTCTCCTCTTGATTAAAAAGCGCCGCTATTCTAGATAAAAAATCACATAGTAAATAATAAAATAAATGATAATATCCTATAGGTTTTTATCTATGGGTTTGATTTTATGGATTTAAGGCATATTTCTTTTCGTTTACTCGAGGTATTCATGTGCGTTGTAAAAACACGCTCAATTAGTGAAACAGCAAGGCAATTACATTTAACGCAACCAACGGTATCGCAGCAAATTAAGCGCCTGCAAGAAACAGTCAATGAGCCATTAGTGATGGTTAATCAGCAGCGAATTCATGTTACTGAAGCGGGTTTTGCATTGTTTCAAACATGTCAGCAGGTGTTTGGTCACTTTGATGACTATCAAGATTATCTTGCTGAGCTTAGAGGTGGTGAGAGAGGGCGCTGTAAAATAGCCATGGTTAACACCGCGCAATATATCTTGCCTAAGTTACTTGGTCCGTATAGTAATTTACACCCTCATGTTGAGTTACCCCTTGAAATAGGTAACCGGGCTGAAGTGCTAGCCCGTTTTGAAAGAGGCGAAGACGATATTTATGTCTTTAGTCATCCACCTTCATTAGAACATGCAAAAGCAGGACGGTTTTTACAAAACCCATTAGTGTTTATTGCACCAACCAACCATGCGCTCGCGAGTCAGACTCAGGTCACATTACAAGACTTAGTATCTGAACGTTTTTTGCTTCGAGAGCCTGGTTCTGCCACACGAATGCTGTTTGAAAGTGAACTGCAAAGCAGAGGCTTTGTATTAAGCAACACAGTACAAATGGCAAGTAACGAAGCTATTCGGGTTGCGGTTGGTTCAGGAATGGGGCTAGGTGTTGTTTCTCGCCATGTATTGCCACCCCATGATACAAGTTTTTGTATGTTAGATGTAAAAGATGTCAATTTAGCTAGTCATTGGTATTTCGTGGTACGCACCGATCGCCATTTATCTCATGCGGCGCGTAGCTTTTTAAAATTTGCTCAATTGAATTTAGAACAATGTTTAAATAAACAGTGGGTCACTAATGAGCTAAACCTACTCAATGAAAGCTTAAATTAAAGATTCTAACTACCGCATTTAAAATGCCATAGTTACAACTTGATTTCGGCCATTTGACTTGGCTTTGTACAAACCTTTATCGGCTTCTGCGAGCAACTCATTGACATTATTGGTGCCCGATTTATGTGTAATAATACCGACACTGATCGTAAGCTTTAGAGCTTGGTTTTGATAAAAGAAACGATCGTTGTGTATCGCTAAACGAATTCGTTCAGATAGGCTTTCGCCTTGAGTTTGAGTGGTGCTAGGTAGTATGACTGCAAATTCTTCACCACCGATTCTGGCCACCAAATCGTGTTCACGTAGTTGGCTTTTAATCTTTTTTGCAACCCATTTGAGTGCTTCATCTCCTGTTTCGTGTCCATATTGGTCATTTACTTTTTTAAAGAAATCGATATCAATCATCAAAGCGCAGAGTTCAGTCAGGTTATGATTAGCTTGTTCTAAGTAGCTGTTACTAATTGTTATAAATGATCTACGGTTTAATAATCCAGTAAGTGGATCTCGATTTGCTAGATCGTTTAGTACTTGCTCTGATTCTAAAAACATCATTAATGGCCAGATCATGGCGGTTAGAGTGGTAATTATAATATGGCTTATCAGAATGACCGCGAGAATGTGAGTTAAATCAGTATCAATAATGTCTTGATAATCCGAAACTAAAAGCGAAAACTGTAAAAGCATAATTAACGCATGAATTACAAAGCATAGTTTTAGCAAAGCAAGATGCATGATGCGCTCAACCTGTAGTTTTCTGAGGGCAAAAGCAGCGTAGCTAAAGCATATGGCGATAATGGCCGTGGTGATTATTTGGTTTAACGGGGAGTCATGCACTGGCAGCAATATCAGCATGGATAGAGTCACTACAAATGCACAGGCTTTATGATATTTTTTATCTGACTGACTGAACGCATGGATCCCTAAAATTGCAGCTAAAGGCGCTGAAATAATGAGTAAATCAGCCAAGTAATGGGTAATTAAGGGGAAGTCGATAAAAACACGCAGAGATGCGGTGATCTGCGCAAATACGAAAAGTAAACACGAACTACCCAAATATAAATAGCTTGCTTGTTGTCTCAAGAAATATAAAGACAGTAGAAACGCCCCAATAATCACATTCAATAAAATTGAAATGCTGATTATGGTGGGTAAATGCATCATGATTTTCCCTGGATAATCACTCGACTAAAATCAAGTTAATTATTATGTATTAGTTGAATCTTATCAACCAGTACATTGTAACTATAATTTCAGACTTTCTAATGCGGGCTTCAATGTTGGGTAATGGAAGCGGAAATTGTGATTAAGTAATTTATTGGGAAGCACAAATTGACCATGAAGTAGAAGATCTGACATCTCTCCCATCATCAATTTGAGAACCCAACTAGGCATACGCAACATGGCAGGACGCGAAATTACATTCGCAAGTGTTTGACTAAATTCATTATTATCAACGGGGTTTGGCGCGGTGGCATTAATTGGTCCTTGAATTTCTTGATGTGAAAGCACAAAAAGAATGAGTTGGATCATGTCGTCAATATGGATCCACGACATCCCTTGACGACCATGACCTAAAGGGCCACCAAAACCAAACTTGAAAGCTGGCAACATTTTACCTAAAGCTCCCCCTTGTTTTGCTAAAACGATGCCTGTACGCAGCAAGCAAACGCGAGTTTGATCACCGTGCGCTTTCGTTGCGGCATGCTCCCAATCACGACAAAGGACATGGCTAAATTCAGGGTATATATCATTAAAGCTTTCATCGATTGGCTGGTTTTCTTGACGGCCATAAAAACCAATGGCACTGCCAGAAATGAATGTGTGAGGAGGGGACTCACTGCGGCTAATCGCTTTTGAGATTTGTTGGGTAAGATTAATCCGGCTATTAAGTAAAGTGCGCTTTTGCGATTCACTCCAACGTTTATTGACGATTGGCTCTCCTGCAAGATTAATGACAGCATCAATCTCTTCAAAATTGACTTCATCTAACGACTTAACTGTGTGTACCTGATGAGTTAGTATCACAGCAGCTTGTATCGGATTGCGTGTTAGCACAGTAACCTTGTGGTGATTAAGTAAGAAAGGGCACAAATGTCTACCAATGAGGCCTGTTCCACCTGTTAATAAAATATGCATAGTGCTACCTTAATTAAAATCTGTGTGTATTTTTTATACATACTGATGGGGCTTTTTGCAAATTTATACGTATAAAGCAGTAATTTAGATTAGTCTTCTAGCCGCGATTGTTGTGTATGTGATAACTATTCTTTGACTCATGCTTAGCGTGATACATTGCTTGGTCAGCGAGTTTAAGTAGATGTTGATGATTTAGGCTGTGATCAGGAGCGAGGGCTACTCCAATACTTAATGAAATATTTAATGTCAGCTGTTCGAGTACAAAAGGATTGTCAAAACGTGCTAATAAATGAGTGATCATCGCATTAACGTATCTGTATTTGGCAATATTATGTGTAATTATGACAAATTCATCTCCTCCATAACGATATACATCATCATCAGCTCTAACAGATGACGTAATTCGTTTTGCGGTTTCAATGAGAATTTGGTCACCAATTAAATGACCATACTCATCATTCAGTTTTTTGAATTTATTGATATCTATAAATATAACGGCCAGCTTACTGTCTTTAGAGCAAGTAGAAATGGCTTGCTTTAATGCAGGCTTTAGCTCTGTTCTATTTAAAACACCTGTAAGATGATCATGACTAGCTTGAAAATTTAACTTGCTCGTTCGTTTATAAACAATGTCACTCATGCGTGCAAAACGTTTTAACACAAAGCCAATTTCATCGTTGTAATTAATCGTCAACATTTTAGGTCTTTCGCCTTTTTCTAGTTGTTCAGTGTTTTGAATTAACAACTTAAGAGGTTTAAAAAGCCTTGAATTAATATAAAAAGCACAAAAAACTAACAAGGTCACTATTAGTGGTATTTGCAAAGTAACAAACCGAGTTATGAATAGTCTGTTTCTTTGGTAGTCAGCATTTTGCTGTTCTAGCTTGGCACGTTCAATATTTTGAAACAGTAAAATATGCTTGCGGATTTGGTCCATATACTGTTTCCCCTCATTCGTCAAAACAATCGCTTTTGCTTCTTCGATTGCATATGGCGTGTTTTGCATTACAAGTGTGACAGTTAACGCTAACTCCGCTAACTTTTTGTCGACTAGCTCATCTATTACTGCAAGTGTATTTTGTTGTTCGGGGTTACTTAGCGTTAGTCTATTGATGGCTAAAAAATGTTGTTTAACTTGTTCAAGTGCCGCGTAGTAGGGTTCTAAATAGTTCAGATCCTGCGTTAATAAATAACCACGTTGCCCGGTTTCTGCGTTCGTTATTTGATTGTAGAGCTTTTCTGATTCATCGAGCACATCATGAGTATGGATCACTGCCTCAAGCTTAGCCTGACCTTGTTTATCTAATACATAGATAATGAAGGTATTGGCTACCACCACTAAAAAAATGGTAGATAGCAAAAAGATGAATTTAATTCTCAGCGACATTGAAATAGCGACAGCCTAAAATTACTAACCTTTAATGATAAAGTATTGACTGAGATTGAGTATTTTACCAGTTTGAGTTTTGATATATGGATTCGAAATTTTAGCTAATTCATTAATGTGAGCTTAACAAATTGGTGCAGATTGTGTTTATTTTTGGTATTTTGGTCCCGATAATAAGTAAAAAATGTATTTAAGGAACTATTATGCATAAGGGATTAATTGCAGGTGCTGCAGTTTTTAGTATGTTCAGTGCATACTCTCTTCAAGCTGCAACAGTCGAAAGGGTAAGTCCATCTAACAAGCCTCAACTTCAAAACCTGTTGTTAATGAATCAGACTCTTCAAAAAAGCCAAATAAAAGGCTCTTATTTTGAAGAAATTACTTCTACTCACCAACACTCTAATAGTGTGTTAAGAAAAAGCTCATCAAATAAAATTCTGCAGCAGTATTACTCTGGTATTCCTATTTGGGGTCAGCAAATTCGTGTTCAAGAGAAGTCACAGCACATGAGTGGCTTTTTTGCGACCGGCATCAATGATGCGCAATTACAATTAAGAGCGAACAATCAATTTGATTTAGATACTGCAGTTAACGCAGTACTTGAAGCTGCTAAATTGTCATTAGACTTGCCATATAAGCTTATAAAATCAGAACGTTATATTTATGTTAAGGATGATAAAGCTCATTACGCATATTTAATTGAACTTGAAATTTTAAATGCCGAACATGAGTCAAAGCCTTCAGCTATCATCAGTGAAAATACTTATGAAGTGTATAAAGCGTGGAATAATATTAAGCACACACAGGCGATGGGTCCTGGGGGGAATGAGAAAGTTGGCCGTTATGAATATGGCGAAGATTATCCTGCCTTTGCAGTTTCTCAAGTAGGAGAAACGTGCTTTTTAGAGAATGATAAAGTGAAAACTGTTTCGATGGAGTCAGGCAGTGAGCCATCATCTGCGTTTTCATTCCCGTGTGATCGAAATACTCACAAAGAGGTCAATGGTGCCTATTCGCCTTTAAACGATGCGCATGCATTTGGTACCTCAGTGTTTGATATGTATGAGCAATGGTACAACACGGCGCCCCTGACCTTTAAATTATTACTGCGTGTTCACCAAGGAGATGGATGGGAAAACGCCACCTGGAATGGCTCTGCGATGAGTTTTGGTGATGGTGCTGATAGCTTTTACCCACTAGTATCTTTGGATATTGTATCGCACGAGGTAAGTCATGGTGTAACAGAACAAAATTCTAATTTATTTTATTTTGACCAATCAGGCGGGATAAATGAATCTTTTTCAGACATGGCTGGTGAAACTGCTGAATACTTTGTCAGAGGCACTACAGATTGGTTGTCGGGTGCCGACATCACAAAAAATAGAACTGCATTGCGTTATTTTGAAACACCGTCAAATGATGGTATTTCAATAGACCATGCATCAGAGTTTTATTCTGGCATTGATGTCCATTACAGTAGTGGTGTATTTAACAGAGCATTTTATTTACTTGCAAATAAGCCTGAGTGGGATCCGCGAAAAGCTTTTCAAATTATGCTTTACGCAAACCAAAATTATTGGGTTAATTCAACTGACTTTATTGATGGAGCATGTGGGGCAATAAACAGCGCCATAGATTTAGGTTATGCAGCAAATGATGTTGTTGATGTATTCAATACGGTAGGCGTTGTATGTAATAACATCCAATTTATTGATAATGATAACGATGAAATGGATGACAACTGGGAGCTGTTATATTCACTCGACTCATCAGACCCTACAGATGCAGCAGGTGATCTTGATGAAGATGGATTGAGCAACCTAGAAGAATACAGATTAAATTCGTTGCCTAATAATTCTGATACAGATGACGATGGCCTAACGGACTATCAAGAACATCATGAATATCAAACGAGCTTAACTAATCCAGATTCTGATAACGACAAAATGACAGATGGTTGGGAAGTCAATTTTACGTTAGATCCACTAGACAGTGCAGATGCACAAAGTGACTTAGATCAAGATAGCTTCACTAACCTAATTGAATTTTTATTAGGTTCAGACCCAACGGATGCTGATTCTACGCCTTCAATTCCTGCAACAATCTCTTTTAACTTTAACGATAATCTTGTTCCTGAAAGTTTTAATTTTACAGATCCTTCTACGCCATGGGTAACGTCACAAATAGATGAAAGCTATAGCTTCTCTTTGGCTAATAATGATATTGACGATAGTCAAGCAACTAGTTTTGAATACAGCTTTGTAACAGACCAGACTAAGTATTTAACTTTCATTTATAAACTTTCTACAGAAGCAGGTTTTGACCATTTTTATGTATACCTAAACGAGCAATTAATTGTTATTGATTCTGGTATTACCGATTGGCGCTCTTTCGAGCAGGTCATTCCTGTAGGCTTAAATACACTTAAATTCGCATATATTAAAGATGGTTCTGTATCATCAGGTTTAGATACTGTCTTCATTGATAACATTTATATCAGTAATGAGTTTGCTGATAATGATGGTGACTCAATACCTGACTCTTGGGAAGTTGTGCACGGCTTAGATCCTTCAAATCCAGATGATGCATTACTAGATAATGATAATGACGGTTTGAGTAATCTAAATGAGTTTTTAAATCAGGGAGACCCCAATAACCTTGATACAGATGGAGACCAAATTCCAGACGGCTGGGAATATGAGTATGGTCTAAATTTAACAGACTCTACTGATGCAATGCTTGATAGTGATAATGATGGATTTAGCAACTTTACCGAGTTTCAGTTACAAACTGATCCGCAGGATGCAGAGTCATTTCCAGAGCAATTGAATCTAACTAGTTCATTTGAAGATTCTAGACTACCTCAATGGTTTAACCATTCATCAGAGAACAACGCAGATTGGTACATTGATAATAGTTTTGCTACCGATGGTTCGCATAGCATTCGCTCTGGTAAAATCTCAGATAGTCAGATGAGCTCATTCAGTGCTACAGGTGTCTTCGTAGAAGCATACCTTGTATTTGACTATAAAATAGAATCTGAAGAATGTTGCGATTCTTTTGCGCTGAGAATTAATGGTTCAAATAGTGATATTGAGTGGATCGCTGGAACAAAGGAAGGGTCGGTAACTGTTAAAATCCCTGAAGGTATTAACGTTATTGAGTTTTCATATTCAAAAGATGGTTCAATATCTACAGGAGAGGATGCTGTTTGGCTAGATAATTTTAAGTTTATTTCTAAAACGAGCGATGCTGATACAGATAGTGATGGGCTGCCAGATTTTTGGGAAGTTGAAAATGGGCTTAATTTAACTGATGCTAATGATGCATCTTCTGACTACGATAATGACGCATTAACAGCTCTGCAAGAGTATGGTATTGGAACAGATCCTAGGCTTTCGGATAGTGATGGAGATGAACTTCCTGACGGTTACGAAGTAAATGTACTTATGACCTCACCGATTAATGCAAATGTTACTGGTGCTGATTTGGATGAAGATGGTTATACAGACGTACAAGAGTATTATGCACAAAGCTCGCCTTCAGAATACGCTTCAACGCCTTCAGCAATTAATAACCTTTTCGAAAGCTTTGAAAGTGCAGGATTACCTAACCGCTTTACGGTGTTAGCAGCAAATAATGTTGACTGGATTTCAAGTGATACTTGGTCTTCTAACGGAGTGAATAGCCTTTCTTTCAATCCTAAGTTTGATGGCGAAAATTATACAGAAGTAAATGCAGGTTTTGCTATTGCTGGCTTGTTTGAGCAGGGTTTTATCACAATTGACTATAGAGTTAACAAATATGACCGCTTTAATGTTCAACTAAACAACGAAAACATTCACGTTCAATATAATGAGTCTCGTTTACTAATACCTGTCACTGATGGCTTCAACGTCATTAAATTTAATCTAGTTGATGCTGATTTTTACCGCTATGACCCATTCTTTATTGATAGAGTTATGTGGGTTTCAGAGGTTGACACTCGTTTAGACAGCGACAATGACGGCATTCCAGATTTCTGGGAGTATCAATTTGGCTTAAATGTCCTCGACTCATTCGATGCAAGTCAAGATTTAGACAGAGATGGTTTGGCTAACATAACTGAATTTGAAATAGGGTCAAACCCAACAGCTGAAGATACTGATTCAGATGGTGTGGTTGATAGTGAGGATAGTCATCCAGATGATCCAAATTTAGGAGAAAATTTACCACCTGTTTTCTCTGATTTGACAGCTGTGACAATTGAAGGTGTCTATGAAAACACATCTATTCCTAGAAGTCTTTATCCTGAGGTTACTGATAACAATAGAGCAGCAGTTGAGGTATACCCTTTATCTAGAACGCTAGTTTATGGCGAGAATCAAGTAACTTGGGTCGCTGAAGATATTGCAGGGAATAGCGCAAGAGCTGTGCAAACATTCTTTGTTACTGATACGACGGCTCCAACCATCCGAAACGATGTCGTCGCTATGAACGGCGAATTTACTGAAGAGCAATTGTTTGAAACCTTGCTAGAGCAGTTTATTGTTTTTGATAGGGTATCAGGCATTAAAGAAATAACTGTCGGATCAGGGCTAGATATAGAATTTGAATCAGGGCGTTACTCTTTAGATATTACGGCAAGCGATAATGCAGGTAATACAGCCTCAGGCACAATAAACCTACATATAAATCCTCGTATTGATATTCAGCCTTATACCTATGCTTATCGAAATGCTCTGCCCGTCGTTGCGCTTAATGTAAGAGGTAAACCGTTAAATGGCTACTTGGGCTTGAATTTAACTGCTGGCAATTATAGCCACTATTTTAGTGACTACAGTATCGAAGGGATCAAGAATGTAGTATTAGGAAATACGCTTGACTCGTCAGTTGATTCAATTGAACTTGAAGTATATGACGGCGGTTATACAGGTGAGTTTAGTAAATCTGAAATAATTCATTTAGATGAAGATGCTCCACGTACTATCAGTGCCACTTATAAACAAAATGGTAAGAAAATGGCAAGTTTGGTCAAAGGGAATAGCGCCGAACTTTATATACAAGTATATGGCTTTTCAAATTATGAAAGTTTAGAGCTAAAAGTAACATTATTATCTGCTGAACAAGTCATCAATGAAGTTGACGTGTATATGTATGACACATCAATTTGGAGTGGCTATTTTGGTATTGAAGATGCTTGGCAAGGAGACATTACCTTACAGTATGACATTTTACAAAATGGAGAGTCGGTTCTGACGAAAACTGAGACTGTGCCATTGATTAATCATGTTACCTTTGATGATGAAAGCGTCGACACCGATGGTGATAATATCCCTGATAGCATAGAGTGGATAGGCGACAGTGATGGTGATGGGATTGTTGATTTCTTAGATAATTCAGCAAACACCTCGAAAGGGGTACTCGCATCTGACTCTTATGTATATACGAACAATGTTTTCCATATCATCAGAGCAGGTGACGTTATTCGCACTCACAGTGAGCACTTCATAGAAAATATGAATGTCTCTGAGGGCCAACTGCTTGATGCCTTCACCGAGATGAGGGTTGAAGATCCTCATTTCCAATTGAAGAGTGACATGATAAACATCAATGTTGAGCTCGCTCAGCGTACAGAATCAGTAGACCTTGCTTTACCAATGCTCGAAAACGCTTTATTAAGCGATGAGCTACAAGCACGCGTACTAACGTTAAATGGTTGGAAATCGGTAGAGATAATTGAAAACAGCGAGTTTAGTGCTGAGTGCAGCAATTGTTCAGTGATTAGGATTGAAGATGGTAGTGAGTTTGACTTAGACGGCGAGAAAAATGGTTTTGTTGAGGTTGTCGCAAAACTTGCCCAAGAAAGTCTTAATAGCGCACCGACATTGTCTCTTATTATTCCTGAAACGATAGAAGAGCTGCATACTTTCGTTTTAGATGCGTCAGGCACGTCAGATAGCGACGCAGATGAGCTAACGTATCACTGGTCTATTTCAATACCTGAAGTTACTATCGAAAACCAAAATGAAAGTATAGCAATCTTAAAAGTGTCAGAGCTAATAGAGTCAAAGCAAGGGACAATTTCTTTAACCATTAACGATGGTTATGAGGAATTTGTTCATGAACAATCTGTTCTATTCGTGCATGTAAACCAATTGCCAACTCTTGAACTTGCTAGTAGTTATACAGTTAATGAGAATGCAGACGGTGTAATTACCGTTTCTGCGACAGATAAGGAATCACAGTCGTTAACTTACAATTGGACGCAAACGCAAGGTCTTCAAGCTGATATTCTTCAATCGAATTCGGCAACGTTAAAATTCAAATCTCCAGCTGTTTCAGAGGATTCATTGCTCAAATTCAAAGTAGCAGTTTCGGATGGGGAAGGAACTACAGAACAATCGATAGATGTTACTGTTAAAAATGTACCTACTACTAGCAATAGTGATAAAGCTGAATCTAGTAGCGGTGGCGTTTTTGTATTTCTCATTGCTTTGTTACCTTTTGTTTATAGAAGGCGACTATACAGAGATTAAAATAGCGAAAAAAGCCCCTTTTAAGGGGCTTTTTTAATAGGAGCAAGTCATTATAAATAATTTAAATACAGTCATAAATTATGATTACTACTGTTGTTATTTGAAATTCTTGGTATGCTTATTAAAGCAAAATAAAATTCGTGTAACTAGGGAGCTAGGTTGAACTTTCTGCGCCAATTTCACAACATCGTATCTGATCAAAATACTGACTTCTCAGAGAAAATAACTGAGTTACTAAAATTTGGTCTAGATGTATTTAATCTTGATTTTGCGATAATTAGTCGTGTAGAAAATAATGTTTACACGGTCATACACGTAATTGCTCCAGATGATGCAATTGCTGTTGGTACTCAGTTTGAACTATCGGGTACGTATTGCACCCATACGCTCACAGCGAATAAAGCGATATCTTTTCATCAAGCCTCTAAAAGTACTATTGCAGAGCATCCGTGTTATCTGAATTTCAAACTTGAATCTTATATTGGCGCACCTATTTTTGTAGGTAATAAAGTCTTTGGTACTCTTAACTTTTCTGCACCGCAAGCTTCACCGCCTTTTAATGATGATGCCCATGATTATGTTGAGCTTTTTGCGCAATGGCTTGGAAATGAGTTTGCACGAAATTCAGCATCAAAAAAATTAATAAAAAAGAACTCTATGCTTGCTCAAGTTGAGAAAGTTGCGAAGATTGGTTCATGGGAGTTAGATCTTGCATCAAATCGCCTTTATTGGAGTAAACAAACAAAAGCGATCCATGAGGTGCCAGAAGATTTTACTCCCTTACTTGATAATGCCATAGAATATTACAAAAAAGGGCCAAGTAGGGATGCCATTGAGCTTGCTGTGAAAGAAGCTATTGAAGATGGAAAACAGTGGAATATCGAAATTGAATTGATCACAGCGAAAGGTAAACCTATATGGGTATCCACTTTTGGTGAACCTGAATTCAAAAACGGAAAGTGCGTAAGATTAATAGGTACATTTCAAGATATTACTAAATCGGTATTATTGCGAGAAGAACTTAAAAAGCAAAAGGCAGACGCAGAACGCACCTTAGAGGATCGTAGTATTTTACTTGCAAAAATAAGTCATGAATTACGTACTCCGTTGAATGGTATAACTGGCATGTTGACGACTTTGCTTTATGAGAAATCTGAGCAAAAGCGTGAAGAGAAGTTGAAAGTTGCGCTTCGTAGCGCCGATATATTGCTTAATATTATTAATGAAGTTCTCGATTTTTCGAAAATTAACCATGGAGAGCTGAAACTAGAGCCATGTCATTTCTTGTTAAAGACAATTTTTGTTGACCTTGCTTCGTTATATTTACCGCTATACCAAGAAAAGAACTTAAATTTTGAAGTTGATATTGATATCAGTGATAAGTGCTGGACTTACTGTGATAACACGCGGATCACCCAAATAGTGTCTAACTTGTTAAGCAACGCATTAAAATTTACTGAGCAAGGTGATATTAAATTGCGCGCTGTCGCACAGCAACAAGGTGATGATGTGCTTCTAAATCTGCGGGTAAGTGATAGTGGTGTCGGCATGTCAAAATCTTTTATGAAGTCACTATTCTCTCCCTTTACACAAGAAGTAAACAAAGAGCGTAAAAAAGGTGGTACAGGGCTTGGCCTTGCAATAGTTAAGGAACTTATTGACTACATGGGCGGCTCTATTAAAGTTACTAGCGAATACGGCAAAGGAAGTTGTTTTGATATTCAATTAACTTTAAAAAGGGGAGTAGCTCAGACGTCTGACCTTATTACTGCCGCAAATATTGACTTTTCAACCTTGCCATTGTCGATACTTGTTGTTGATGATAATCAAATTAATCGTTTTGTTCTAAAAGCCCATTTAGAAAAGTTAGGTTTAACTGCCGATTATGCATGCGATGGTATTGATGCGATAAATAAGTGCAAACAAAATAACTACAATCTAATATTTATGGATTGTGTAATGCCTGAAATGGATGGTATTGAAGCAACTAGTATTTTAAGAGAAGAACTAATTTGCCCGGTACATAAAACTTACATAGTTGCTTTGACAGCTAATACTTCAGCCGATGATAAGGCTGCATGTAAGCGAGCTGGTATGGACTTGTTTGTTTCTAAACCTGTTAAAAATACAGCCATAGAACAAGCTATTATTTCAGCAAAAGAGCACTTATTTATGTAATGTTTTTTCTAATTAACCTCACTAAATGGCTCCCGATCAGAGTCCAATAAAAAAGGGTTATCAAATTGATAACCCTTTTTCGTAAGCTTAGTTTGAGATTAAACTAACTTTGCTAATATATCATTAAATGTAGAGCTTGGGCGCATCGCTTTGAATGCTAACTCATCATTTGGTTGGAAGTAACCACCAACACTCATAGCAGGACCTTGTGCATCGTTTAATTCAGCAACGATTTGGTCTTTTTGAGACTCAAGATCAGCAGCAATTTGCGTGAACTGTGCTTTTAATTCCGCGTCATCATTTTGTGCAGCAAGTTCTTGTGCCCAGAATAATGAAAGGAAGAAGTGCGAACCACGGTTATCAATCTCTTTCACTTTACGTGAAGGTGATTTGTTTTCCGCTAGGAAAGTACCTGTCGCTTTATCAAGCGTATCAGCAAGTACTTGCGCTTTCTTATTACCAGCATTAACTGCTAAGTGCTCTAAAGAAGCTGCTAGTGCTAAGAATTCACCTAATGAATCCCAACGTAAGTGGTTTTCTTTTTCGAATTGTTGAACGTGCTTAGGCGCAGAACCACCGGCACCTGTTTCGAATAAACCACCACCATTCATAAGTGGTACGATTGAAAGCATTTTAGCACTTGTACCAAGCTCAAGGATTGGGAATAAGTCAGTTAGGTAGTCACGTAGTACGTTACCAGTTACTGAAATAGTGTCTTTACCTTCTTTGATACGCTCTAAAGAGAATTTAGTTGCTTCAACAGGTGCTAAAATGTGGATTTCAAGACCATCAGTATCGTGGTTTGGCAGATACGCGTTAACTTTTTTGATTAACTCAGCATCGTGTGCACGGTTTTCGTCTAACCAGAAAACTGCTGGCGTGCCCGTTGCGCGAGCGCGGTTAACAGCAAGTTTAACCCAATCTTGAATTGGTGCATCTTTAACCTGACACATACGCCAGATATCGCCTTGCTCAACAGCATGCTCAAGTAAAGTTGTACCAGCTGTGTCTACAACACGGATTGTACCAGCTGCTGCTACTTCGAACGTTTTGTCGTGTGAACCATACTCTTCAGCTTTTTGAGCCATAAGACCAACGTTAGGTACGCTACCCATAGTAGTTGGATCGAATGCACCGTTTTCTTTACAGAAATCGATAGTTGCTTGGTAAACACCTGAGTAACAACGATCTGGAATGACAAAGCTCGTGTCTTGTAATTTACCTTCGCTATTCCACATTTGGCCGCTAGAACGGATTGCAGCAGGCATTGATGCATCGATGATCACATCACTTGGTACGTGAAGGTTCGTGATACCACGGTCAGAATCAACCATTGCAATAGCAGGGTTGTTGTCGTATACCGCTTGGATATCCGCTTCGATTTCAGCTTTTTTAGCTGCATCTAGGCTTTCAATTTTTGAGAATACATCACCAAAGCCGTTGTTTACGTCAACATCTAGCTCTTTGAAAAGATCAGCGTGTTTTGTGAAAACGTCTTTGAAGAAAACTTTTACAGCGTGACCGAAGATGATTGGGTCAGACACTTTCATCATCGTTGCTTTCATATGTAATGAGAACAACACGCCTTTGTCTTTTGCTGCTTGAATTTCTTTTGCAAGGAAAGCTTGAAGCTTAGCAGCACTCATACGCGAAGCGTCAATTACTTCACCTGCTAGTAATGGTGTGCTTGCTTTAAGAGCTGTGATGTCACCATTTTCAGCAACATGCTCGATACGTACGTCAGTTGCTTGTGCAACAGTGACTGATTGCTCTGAACCGAAAAAGTCACCGTCTTCCATGCTAGCAACGTAAGACTTTGAATCTTTGCTCCATGCACCCATTGAGTGTGGATTGTTACGCGCATATTCTTTTACTGAACCAGGAGCACGACGGTCAGAGTTACCTTCACGAAGTACAGGGTTTACAGCAGAACCTTTGATTTTGTCGTAAGTTGCTTTAACTTTCTTTTCTTCATCAGTTTTTGGCTCTGAAGGGTAGTCAGGTAATGCGTAACCTTTTTCTTGTAACTCTTTGATTACTGCACGTAGCTGAGGGATAGAAGCACTGATATTAGGTAGTTTGATAATGTTAGCTTCAGGTGTTTTAGCCATTTCACCTAATTCTGCAAGTGCATCATCAATACGTTGATCTTCAGTTAAGTACTCAGGGAAGTTTGCAATTACACGACCCGCTAATGAAATATCGCGAGTTTCAACTTCAACACCAGCAGCGTTTGTATACGCTTGGATGATTGGTAACAATGAATACGTCGCAAGAGCTGGCGCTTCATCTGTTTTAGTATAGATAATTTTTGATGTCATCATCATTCCTAGATAGTTGGCGTAATGTTTGGTAATGACTGCTAACAGTAACCCTTAATTAGCCATATTCAACAATGCAATAGATAGCTTTGAATTACCAAGCTTTAGGTGCCTTGATAAAACAACAGCAAGCAGTCTGTTAGCTGTTGCCACTCAATACAAAGTATTAAAATAACCACAGCTGACAGACTGTAAAATTCTTATAGCTCAAATAAGCAAATCATGAAATTAGCCAAAAGCCTTACGTCAAAATGACGAAAAAGCTAAATTTAAGCAACAAGAGTGTAACAAGCTTGGCTCTAAAGGGCTAATAACAATTAATCAATTGGGGTAAACAAATGGAATTTCAAGGTAAGTGTAAGGATAAATTTTAGTGGAAGAGTAAGCGAGGAACTTAACAAGGTCGCTCGCTTGATACTCGCATAGGTTTTACCTAAGAGATTTCATCGTTAGGCGCAATATTCGTTGCGTGTAACCCTTTTGGACCTTGTTGCAATTCGAATGTTACATCTTGACCAGCTTTAAGTGTTTTATAACCGTCCATTACAATCGTTGAGTAATGAGCGAAGATATCAGTCTCGCTGCCGTCTTCTACGATGAAGCCAAAACCTTTGGCATTGTTGAACCATTTGACTTTTCCACAAGCCATACTTCTACATCCTTCTATAAGTTGACTAATTTAGTTATTCTAAACCGTGTAATTTGCTAGACTGACTAATGATTAATCAATCTATATTTGACTGTAGTTTATTTAGCCAGTCAGTCAAGTGTTTTAGACTATTTTTTAACAATTTATTTATTTTTTTATTCAAGTTTGCTTGAGTTCTAAAGACAAGACTATATTTAATTATGAGTGGCATGAAAGATTCTGGTGTTATTGAAACGGTTCGCGATAGTGAAAAGCAAAAATTGCAACCACCGCGAAAATATAAGGTCATTTTAAATAATGATGATTACACGCCTATGGACTTTGTGATAGAAGTACTAATGACGTTTTTTAATATGGATAGCGATAGAGCAACAGATGTGATGCTTCAAGTTCATCATAATGGTAAAGCGATATGCGGTGTTTACAGCGCCGATGTAGCTCATACCAAAGCTGAACAAGTTAATCGTTACGCACGAGACAACGAGCATCCACTGCTATGTAGTTGTGAGCAGGAATAAATACCAAGGTAGGGTGAACTAATTAGCCCGTCACAACGGTATATAAATATTATCTCAGTAAGGGGTTGCCAATGCTAAACAAAGACTTAGAACTAACCTTAAATGCGGCGTTTCGCGAAGCGAGAACACGTCGTCATGAATTTATGACCGTCGAGCATCTTTTACTTGCACTGCTCGATAACCCTTCTGCTGGGGAAGCGCTTAACGCCTGCGGCGTAGATATGGGCGCATTAAAAGTCGAATTATCAGATTTTATTGACGAAACAACGCCGGTTATTCCTGATCTTGAGGAAGACAGGGAAACACAACCGACGTTAGGTTTTCAGCGCGTTTTGCAGCGCGCTGTATTTCATGTGCAATCATCTGGCAAGAACGAAGTAACTGGCGTTAATGTGCTAGTGGCAATTTTTTCTGAGCAAGAAAGCCAAGCTGTTTATTTACTTAAAAAATCAGATGTTAATCGTTTAGATATTGTTAACTTCATTTCGCATGGCATTTCTAAAACAGATGATGATATCGGCGGTGAAGATCACGATGACATTCATGAAGAAGTGCAAGAAGTGCAAGGTGAAGAGCCGACTAAGCTTGAAAACTTTACGACTAACCTGAATCAGCAAGCGATTGATGGCAATATTGACCCATTAGTGGGTCGCGACAACGAAGTTGAACGCACTGTACAAGTGTTATGTCGTCGTAAGAAAAATAACCCGCTCTTGGTTGGTGAAGCCGGTGTGGGTAAAACAGCCATTGCTGAAGGCCTAGCTTATCGTATTGTAAATAAAGAAGTGCCTGAAGTGATTGCCGATGCAGTTGTTTACTCACTAGACATGGGCGCATTATTAGCGGGTACCAAATACCGTGGTGATTTTGAAAAACGTTTTAAATCGCTGCTTAAAGAGTTACAAGCTAAACCAGGTTCAATTTTATTTATTGATGAAATTCATACCATCATTGGTGCCGGTGCAGCATCGGGTGGCGTAATGGATGCATCGAACCTAATTAAACCGCTACTTTCAAGCGGTAAGCTACGCTGCATGGGCTCAACTACTTATAACGAGTTCAAGAATATCTTTGAAAAAGACCGTGCGTTAGTGCGTCGTTTCCAAAAAATTGATGTGCTTGAGCCAAGTGTTGCCGATACCACGAAAATACTTAACGGTTTAAAAGAGCGTTACGAAGAGCATCATGGTATTCGTTATACACAAAAGGCATTGAAAGCAGCAGCAGAACTTAGTGCTAAATACATTAATGAACGTCACTTACCAGACAAGGCTATTGATGTTATTGATGAGGCTGGTGCTAATCAACGTTTACAGCCAGTTTCTAAACGTAAGAAAACAATTGGCGTGGCTGATATCGAGCTAATTGTATCTAAGATGGCGCGTATCCCTCAGCAAAGCGTTTCATCAAGCGATAAAGAAACACTTAAAAACCTTGATCGTAACCTGAAGATGCTAGTGTTTGGTCAAGACCAATCAATCGATGCGTTGACTTCAGCAATTCGCTTATCACGCTCAGGTCTTGCTAACGAAGATAAACCAGTGGGTTCGTTCTTATTTGCAGGCCCAACAGGAGTTGGTAAAACAGAAGTTACTAAGCAGCTTGCTAAGTGTATGGGTGTTGAGTTTATTCGTTTTGATATGTCTGAATATGTTGAACGTCATGCGGTCAGTCGTCTAATTGGTGCACCTCCTGGCTATGTAGGTTTTGAGCAAGGTGGTTTATTAACTGAAGCGGTAATTAAAAATCCGCATGCAGTTGTACTACTAGACGAAATTGAAAAAGCACATTCAGATATTTACAACATTCTACTGCAAGTAATGGATCACGGTACACTTACTGATAATAACGGTCGTAAAGCCGATTTCAGAAATGTAGTATTGGTGATGACGACGAATGCGGGTGTTCAAGAGACTGTACGTAAGTCAATTGGCTTTACTGAGCAAGATCATTCTCATGATGCGATGAGTGAAATCAACAAAGTGTTTTCACCTGAGTTTAGAAACCGTTTAGATAATATCATTTGGTTTAATCACCTTGAGAAAGAGATTATCTTGCAAGTGGTTGATAAGTTCATTGTTGAGTTACAAGCGCAACTTGATAAGAAGTCGGTTAATCTTGAGCTTACATCCAAAGCAAGAGAGTGGTTGGCAGATAAAGGCTACGATAAAGCAATGGGCGCACGTCCGATGGCACGTGTTATCCAAGATGAGCTTAAAAAGCCGCTGGCAAATGCAATCTTGTTTGGTGAGCTAGCCGATGGTGGTTCAGTCAAGGTTTCGATTAAGGACAAGAAAATCCACTTTGATTTTGAGACTAGCTTAGAAACGGCTTAATTTATCAAGCTGAAACAAAAAGCCCAGCAATTGCTGGGCTTTTTGTTTATTAAATGGAATTAAAACTAAGTTAGTTTGAACACCATTTAACAAACGCTTTTAGCTCTTTGTAATAAACACACCTGCTCATTCAAAGCAGCAAAAAGCTAAATCTCTCGTTAACGCACTAACTTAGCGAGCACGGAATACGATGCGACCTTTCGATAAATCGTAAGGAGTCATTTCTACGGTTACTTTGTCACCAGTTAAGATGCGGATGTAGTTTTTGCGCATTTTACCAGAGATATGAGCCACAACAACGTGACCATTTTCTAGCTCAACTCGGAACATTGTATTTGGTAAAGTATCAAGGACCGTACCTTGCATTTCGATTACGTCTTCTTTCGCCATGTTTAGCGTAACACCTCTTTAATAGTTAAACGCTGCAGATTTTGCCGAAAATACTGCAATAAGTAAAGCTACAGGGCTCAATTTTGTAAATTAAATCGCCAACCACTCGTCGCCAATGTGCTTTTGTGCAGGCAAAAATTGGGTTTTATATTTCATTTTAGTGCATTCGTCGATTTGGTAGCCTAAATAGACAAATTGTTTTGCTTGTTGTTTTGCAAATTTAATTTGTTCCATGATCATGATGCTACCAATACTGTATTGCTCATAGTCGGGATCAAAAAAGGTATAAATCGCTGATAGGGCATTGGTCATACAGTCGGTTACCGCAACGGCAACTAACTTATCGCCATCTCTTAACTCTATAAATGTAACGGGTAGCCACTGGCAAAACAAAAAGCTTTCGTACTGACTTTGGTCAGGCGGAAACATTGAACCATCTTGATGTCTTTGCGTGATGTATTTGCAATATAACGGGTAGTATTCTGCGCGTTCGTACTCACTATAACTGACCGTGAAAACCTTATTTGCTTTATTTAATTTGCGCTTTTGCGATTTTGAAGGAGTAAATTGTTGGGCTAAAACGCGCACTGAATTACAGGCATTACAAATAGGGCAATGTGGACGATAGATTTGGTCGCCACTGCGTCTAAAGCCTAATGCTAATAATTGTTCAAATTTATCAGGGCAATAACAACTCGGATCAAGTATAACAAGTAGTTGTTCCTGACGGTCGGGTAAATAACTGCAATCAAATTGCTGGCTTAAACCAAGCCTAGCGGGTAAGTGCTCAGTCATAAATATTAATCAACTCTTGCGGTTGCCACATATCTTTTTTAGGCACATAACTGTGTGCTAATTTAAGTCTAGTTAAAAATTCTCTACGTGGGATAACTTTTGCACCTAAAGTGATTAAATAAGGGTTTTCTAGTTGGCAATCAATAAAATGGGCTTGATGTTTGTTAAGCCAATTAACTAATGCCCACATCGCCAGTTTCGAACCATTACTGACTTGATGGAACATTGATTCACCACAAAAAATACCGTTTTGCATAATGCCATAGAGGCCAGCTACCAGTTCATCTTCATGCCAAATCTCAAGACTGTGTGCTAACCCCTGATGGTGCGCTTCAATATAGGCATGCATCATTTGTTCAGTGATCCAGGTACCCTCTGCATCGATACGTTGCTCTCGACAGGCATTGATAACGTGGGCAAATGCGTGATTTATGGTGACGCGAACAGGAAAGCGCTTTAAATGCTTTTTTAAGCTGCGACTGACATGAAATTCATTTAGCTCAATAACACCACGCACGCTAGGTGACCACCACATAATGGGCTCATAGTCACTAAACCAAGGAAAAATACCGGTGTTGTAGGCATTTTTAATGCGCTCAACTGATAAATCCCCGCCAATTGCCAACAGGCCATCCGGTTCATCAAGGGCGAGTTCTGGGTCTGGAAAATCAACAGTCTCGGGCGAGAGTTGGTATAGTTGCTTGATCATATCAGCGTATCGTTGTTATTTGCTCTGATTTTAACAAAAATTTAGCTATAAAAAAGGGGCTGTTTTACAACAGCCCCCAGTATTTAGTGCTTTAGATCAACTAATTTATAGGTTATCTAAAAAGCGTTCAGCATCAAGTGCAGCCATACAGCCAGTACCTGCTGATGTGATTGCTTGGCGATAAATGTGATCAGACACGTCACCTGCAGCAAATACACCTGGTACACTTGTTTGTGTTGCGTTACCGTTTAAACCAGATTGAACGACTAAATAGCCGTCTTTCATTTCTAGCTGGCCTTCAAACATGTCAGTGTTTGGCTTGTGGCCAATTGCAATGAATACACCGGCAAGATCTAAGTTTTCTGTTTCTTCAGAATCAGTTGCTTTAATACGGATGCCAGTAACGCCCATTTCATCACCAAGCACTTCATCTAATGTGCGGTTGTAATGTAAAACAACGTTACCGTTTTCAGCTTTTTCTTTTAAACGATCAGCTAAGATCTTCTCACTGCGGAAGCTGTCACGACGGTGGATAACGTGAACTTCATCAGCAATATTTGATAAGTAAAGTGCTTCTTCAACAGCAGTGTTACCACCGCCTACAACCGCTACTTTTTGACCACGGTAGAAGAAACCATCACAGGTTGCGCAAGCAGAAACACCACGACCTTGGAAGTTAGTTTCTGATTCTAAACCTAAGTATTTAGCTGACGCGCCAGTTGCAATAATTAATGCATCACATGTATATGTGCCAGAGTCACCAGTTAAAGTGAAAGGGCGTTTTGAAACATCAACTTTATTAATGTGATCAAAAACGATTTCAGTTTCGAAACGTTCAGCATGCTCTTTCATACGGTCCATTAATGCAGGACCTGTTAAACCGTGTGCATCGCCAGGCCAGTTTTCAACTTCAGTAGTTGTCGTTAATTGACCACCTTGCTGAATACCAGTGATAAGAACAGGGTTAAGGTTAGCACGGGCTGCGTATACCGCTGCCGTGTAGCCCGCAGGGCCAGAACCTAAGATTAATAGTTTACAGTGTTTTGCGTCACTCATGGTTTTTCCTAAAAACGTTTCAATACGATGTCTATGCGCCCGATTCTAAGAAAAACAAGGCGGAAGTAAACAAAAGCCCCGATTATTTTTTTAGTCAAATTGCGAAGCTGTCAAATAATCCTTACTTAATGCAATTTAAACACCTATTTTTGTTCATAAAACAGGCTAATTACAAATTGTTCTGTGATCAAAGTACGGTAATTCATGACCAAGCAATTTTTTTTTGGTATGTTTTAGCTAATTTTGATATTAGCTCATGGTATGAGCTAACTAAACTAACAGGCAATTATGGTATTTTGGCAGGAAAAGCCCGCTTTTGGGCTGACTACAGAAGACGTACAGGTCTTAACCAATGCAAAAGAGTATCGCACTGAACTATTGCGTTTAATTGGTTCAGCGAAAAAAAGAATTTATATTACTGCTTTGTATTTGCAAGATGATGAAGCAGGACGAGAAATATTGACTGCCTTACATCAGGCATCACTTGCTAATCCTGAGTTAGAAGTAAAAGTACTCGTTGATTTTCACCGAGCTCAACGTGGTTTAATTGGTGCAGCTAAGTCTGATGGCAATGCCAGCATGTATTGTGATTTTCAAGAGCAGTATCAATCAAATGTGAAAGTACATGGTGTTCCGGTAAAAGCCAAAGAGCTTTTCGGGGTACTGCATTTAAAAGGTTTTGTGATTGACGACACATTATTATACAGCGGCGCAAGCTTAAATAATGTATATCTTCAGCAAGATGACCGTTATCGTTTAGACCGTTACTTCTTAGTTCACCAAGCTGGATTATGTAATTCGGTCATCGAATTTATAGAAACACATCTGTTAAGCTCATTTGCCGTGCCGCGAATTGATATGCGCCCACTGATACAATTTAATGATATTAAAGTGGCGCAAAAGCAATTGATGCGTGAACTTAAATCTGCAAGTTACGAAAGCGCTGCAGAAGCCAGTGCCGGTGAGTTGGGTGTGCGTTTATTTTTAGGTTTAGGGCGAAGAAGTAATAAGCTGAACCGTTTAATTAAATCGTTATTCGATACCACTGAGCAAGAGCTCGTTCTTTATACCCCTTACTTTAACTTTCCTGCACCATTAATGCGTTCATTACGCCGTTTATTAAAGCAAGGTAAGCAGGTAACTATTGTGGTAGGGGATAAAACTGCCAATGACTTTTATCTGCCGCCAAGTGAGCCGTTTAGTAAGATTGGTGCATTACCTTATTTATACGAAACCATTTTGTATAAATTTTTAAAGTCACAAAAACGCCACATCAGTAATGGCAATTTGAATGTTTACCTTTGGAAGCACGAGAGTAACTCGTTCCACTTGAAGGGGATTTGTTCGGATAAGCGATTACACTTATTAAGTGGGCACAATTTAAATCCACGCGCATGGGGCTTAGATATCGAAAATGGTATTTTAATTGACGACCCTAAACAGCATATCCTTGAACAAATAGAAAACGAAAAACAAGCTATATTAAAGCACTGTCGACGTTTAACAGGCCCACAAGACTTAGAAACGATGAATGACTATCCTGCGCCGGTTAAAAAGCTATTGGGGCAGGCTAAACGTGTAAAAGTTGATTTTATTATCAAACGCTTTATTTAATCGAAAAATTAAAAAAGCAGCGAAAGCTGCTTTTTTTGTGTCTAGATATTTGTTTCTGGCTTATTTTTGTTGAGCATCTAAAGACTGACCATTCACTTCTTTAGAGTCGTCGCTCATCAAGTATAAATAAGTTGGCATTAAATCTTCGGGTGTTGCTAACTTATCCCTATCTTCACCAGGATATGCAGATGCACGCATTGATGTGCGGGTAGCGCCAGGATTGATACAGTTTACGCGAATATTGGTTTTACCCACTTCACAAGCCCACGTTTGCATCATGCCCTCTACAGCAAACTTTGAGATAGCATACGCACCCCAGTGTTCGCGGCCTTGGCGACCCACCCCAGATGAAGTAAAAATAACAGATGCACTGTCAGATTTACGAAGCAGAGGGAACATAAATTTAGTGATCATAGCTTGTGCAGTTACATTCACTTTCATGATGTTTTCAAATGTTGATACACAGAAGTGCTCAAGTGGACCTAATGAACCTAAAATACCTGCATTATTAAGTAAGCCGTCTAACTTACCGAACTGCATTTCGATGGTTGCAGCTAAGTCACGGTAGTTTTGCTTTGTGGCACCTTTTAAATCCATTGGCACAATAGCCGGTTGTGGATAGCCAGCGTTTACAATTTCATCGTAAACACATTCAAGCTTATTGGTTGTTTTTCCGAGTAAAATAACAGTGGCACCATGCTTAGCATAAGTTAGTGCGGCAACACGACCAATGCCGTCACCAGCACCTGTTATTAAAATTACTTTGTCTTTTAGCGCATTCTCTGCGGCTTTATAAGTATGCATAAACGTACCATCGATTAAGTTTTTTACTATTTTACCATAGCAAAAAGCCAAGTTATCGAATTTATTGCAAATTAAGGTGGCGAAAATTGAAACTTTACGTTAAGTTTAACTGGTCTAATGTCTCATTAATAACCTAATTACATTAAATTAACTTAGAATGAAGGTAGTAGAACCACTACTTTTAACTTTGAACACACAATAACAATAAGATTTGCGCGGAGCGAAATTATGAAAAAACTGCTACTCTCACTAGCCATTGCGTCAGCCATTACTGGCTGTGGTGGAGGAGAAACATTAGAAGATGTAAAAAATGATAATCCTCCTGTTCTCCCAACCGCGACAGTAAAATTTGACCCAGCGAATAGTGTTATCTCAGTGCCGAATGATTTACTTATGAGTGGTACGCTTGATGGCACTTTAAATATGCCGGGTGAATTAGACGACGACAATGTTAGTGTTGACCGTGCGGCCTATGCTGATCCACAACTTGCACTTGGTGCGCTTGATGGTTGGTCTACGCAAACTCCGTTTAAAATTGACTTAACTTTTCCTTCGGGTATCTCTCTTGATATGACATCTGCTGCTTCACCAGGCGCTGTGCGTATTTTTGAAGTTGTTATGGGTGCAAGCCAAACAGACGAAACCTGTTCACAAGTACCAGCTGGTATCGCTTGTAAATTAGTGTCTGAACTTACTTTCGGTGTTGACTTTATCACACAAGGTTCTGGTGATGCGGTTGCTGTGATCCCACTTAAGCCATTTAAAGCTGGCAGCACTTACATTAATGTTTTGACAACGTCATTAATGGACTCAGAAGGGCGCTCAATTGAGCCTTCTTCAACTTATGCACTCGTGAGCGAAGAAGCAACACTTATTACCGACTCACAAAAGTCACTTCAAGCGGTTATCAATAGCTATGAAAACGCAGTGACATCAGGTGGTGCAATCACAAAAGATGAAATCATTTACTCAGCAGCGATGACAATGCAATCAGCAGGTCAAGTGCTTGGAACAGTTAAGCAGCTTCTTGCTGCAAGTTTAACCCAAGATGCACTACCGACGCCTATGGTGCAAATTCCTGATCAACCCGTTATTACCGTTGAGCAAGTATTTGCATCACAAGGTATTACTGGTGTGTCACCTGTGTTTGGTGGTGTGCAGTATCAAAAAGGTAGCGTAATGTTACCTATGTATTTAGCTACACCAACTGGCACAACGGTTGATGATTTATCTGCGACTTACTGGCAAGGTTTATGTGATAGCGGTGTTGCGGTACTTGGATATGCAGCCGCAGCGGGTGATTCATTCCCAACAGACCCTATTAGCGAAACTGATGGCCTGTGTATGGCGTTAAGTGAAGGCAAGTTACGTGATTTAGGTTTAGACCAAACTAAACATCTAACTAAGTACAACACAATTCCAAAAACACAAAGCATCGCTAATGTGCCAGTACAAATTACTAAACCAATTTTACCTGTAATTAATGCAGTGCGAGCTCAGCTCGGCTTAGACGCATTGAGCATGCCTGAGACAGGCTGGCCAGTTGTTATCCTTCAGCACGGCATTACTTCTAAAAAAGAAGATATGTTAGCCATTACTGCACAATTAACACTGCAAGGCTTTGCAACAGCTGCAATCGATCATCCTATGCATGGTGAGCGTGGTGTAGATGTAGATGGCGACGGTACTGACGACTTTAATGCCTCTACTGGTTCGGTATTAAGCTATATGAACTTACAATCATTATTAGTAGCCCGTGATAGCTTACGTCAATCAGTTGCTGATTTACTTGGTTTACGTTTGGGTCTTAACTTTACCGGTGCTGCTGATTTAAATACGCAAGATGTATCATTCTTAGGTCATTCATTAGGCTCGGTAGTTGCACCAGCATTTGTTGCTGTTACTAATGCACCGCTAGCTGACCAAGTTGATCCAATGTTCAACGTGAAAAGCGTAGCACTTGCTAGTGGTGGTGGCGGTATCGCAAGCTTCTTAATTGAGTCAAATACATTTGGCCCATTTGTTCAAGGCTCTGTATTACTTGCAGCCGGTACAGCTGAATCTGCTGAGTTTGGTGCTTATGTTCAAAATGAAGCGTTATCAAACTGTGGTGCACTTGCAGCTAATCAAACAGCTTTCGTTACTTGTGCTTATAAAGAGTATGTTGGTTCACTAACAGTCGCAGGCGAAACAGAAAAACTAGCAAACATTCAAAGTGTGATTACTCAATTTGCTTTTGCTGCGCAAACAGCCCTTGATAGTGGTGATCCTTCAAACTATGCAGCCTCTGTTGCAGCGCTTGGCACGCCTGTGTACATGAGTGTAGTGGTTGGCGATGGTGCTAACAACAATGCTGATATGGTTATTCCACCAATGGTGGCGAGCAACCCAATTGCTGGTAGCTTACCTCTTGCTAACCTAATGGGCTTATCAACTGTTGCAGAAACTCAAGGCCCGACTGCTGATGCAATGAGCTATGTGATTAAATTCACGAAAGGCCATCACAGCTCTGTATTATCACCTGCAGCGACAGAAGATTCAGGTGCTACTGCTGAAGAAAGTGCAGCAGCAACAACAGAAATGCAATTACAAATCGCGACTTTCTTAGCAAGTCGTGGGCAGTATCTTCAAGTTACAAACACAGAAGTTGTTACTGAATAATTAAATGCTATTAATTACGTAATAACCAATTAAGTAAAAAGCCACATCATGTGGCTTTTTTTTGCTTTAAAGCGTGGTAAATTGTGCCGAAGTATTAATAAATGGAGAGTTTGATTGGAATTTTTATATGAATACGGGTTGTTTTTTGCAAAGACCCTGACATTTGTCATCGCAATTGCAGTGATTGTTGCCATTATCATGGGCGCAGCAGTGAAACCAAAAGCGAAGAAAGGGGAGATAACAATTGATGATTTAAGTGAGCAACTTGATGATCTAAAACAAAGCTTTATCGAAAATACCCTTTCTAAAAAAGAGCTCAAGGCTCATCAAAAACAGCAAAAAACTGAGGCTAAAAAACAGCAAAACGACGAGCCTAAATCGCGTTTATATGTCATTGATTTCAATGGCAGTGTTGATGCCCACGAAGTAGAAAGCCTACGAGAAGAAATTACCGCTATTTTAACCATTGCTGACAAAGAAAAAGACCGCGTACTGGTTCGCCTTGAAAGTGGTGGTGGTGTGGTGCACGGCTATGGCCTTGCTGCCTCTCAACTGCAACGCTTACGTAATGCTGGCATTCATTTAACGGTAGCTATTGATAAAGTAGCAGCAAGTGGCGGCTATATGATGGCCTGTGTGGCCAATGAGATTGTTGCAGCACCTTTTGCCATTGTTGGCTCGATAGGTGTTATTGCGCAAATTCCTAACTTTAATAAAATCTTGAAAAAGAATGATGTTGATTTTGAGCAAATCACCGCAGGTGAATACAAGCGTACGCTAACTATCTTTGGTGAAAATACCGATAAAGGTCGTGAAAAATTCAAAGAAGAAATTGAACAAACCCACGGTTTATTTAAAACCTTTGTGAGTGAGCAGCGTCCATCTCTAGATATTGATACTGTTGCAACCGGTGAACATTGGTTTGCTACTCAAGCGTTCGATAAAGGTTTAGTTGATAAGATTGATACAAGTGATGATATCTTATTGAGCCAAGCTAAAGAACGTCAAATCTTTAAAGTAAAATACCGTGTTAAGAAGAATTTAAGCGATAAGCTCGCCGTCGGATTAAGTTCAGGGGTAAGTAAAGCGGGAGTGACTTTAATGTCTCGTTTAAAAGGCTTAAACCCTTAAATTTAAAAACATGAAAGTAGTATAAAAAACCCGCTTATTATTTAGCGGGTTTTTTTATGAG
This sequence comes from Pseudoalteromonas sp. S1650, assembly GCF_005887195.1. NCBI lineage: Bacteria > Pseudomonadati > Pseudomonadota > Gammaproteobacteria > Alteromonadales > Pseudoalteromonadaceae > Pseudoalteromonas > Pseudoalteromonas sp. S1650. Next base: position 123,357 of record NZ_PNDF01000016.1, read on the forward strand.
TTAATTAGTGTGAAATTAATTAATAGATTTATGGTAATCTTCTAAATCTTTAGCGGCATTTGGGTCGTTAAATACGTCCTCATCAAACTCACCTTCAGATTTTGCAACCACACAGGTCACCATGCAGTCACCGGTCACGTTAACAGCGGTTCGCGTCATATCAAGTAAGCGGTCGACACCAATGATGATAGCAATACCTTCTACAGGCAATCCAACTTGATTTAATACCATAGCTAACATAATAAGGCCTACACCCGGAACACCAGCAGTACCTACAGAAGCAAGGGTTGCGGTTAAAATAACCATCAGATAATCAGAAATCGTTAAATCTACTGCAAAAACTTGCGAAATAAAAACAGTCGCAACGCCTTGCATAATCGCCGTACCATCCATGTTGATGGTTGCGCCAAGGGGCACGGTAAAAGAAGCAACAGAGTTATGAGCACCTAACTTTTTATTTGCTGTTTCAAGGGTAATAGGCATAGTTGCGCTTGAGCTTGATGTACTAAATGCAAATAAACAGGCATTTTTCATTTTCTTTAGAAATGTAATAGGGTTTAGACCTGTAAACAGCTTAAGTAACAGGCTGTAATTCACAAAACCGTGAAATAATAAAGCAAAAACAACGACACCAAAATATAAGGCCAAGCTAGTGATAAGCTTTAAGTCAATGGTTGTAAATAATTTTGCCATTAAGAAAAATACACCATACGGTGCAATATTCATAAGCAGTGTTACAAGCTTTAAAATTACGGTATTTAAATCTTCAAAAACACTGGCCACTCGTTTACCTGCTTTTCCACTGAGTGCCATCGCAACACCAAATAACAAGGCAAAAACGATAACTTGGAGCATGTTGCCACTTGCCATTGCATCAATAGGGTTTGTTGGGAACATACCAATAATGACTTGCGCAAGGGTGGGAGCTTCTTTCGCACTATAGTTAGCATCTGAAGGTAAATTGATTCCCTCACCTGGATTCACTAATAACGCCAAGGTGATAGCAACAGTAATGGCGATTGCCGTTGTCGCTAAATAAAGCAAAATAGACTTACCACCTAGTCGACCTAACTTTTTTGGGTCGCTCAAGCTACAAGTTCCACAAACAAGTGATACAAATACTAAAGGCACCACAAGCATTTTTAAGCTTGCAATGAATATTTGCCCGCCAACATGGAAAATACCATCAACAAAAAAAGCTTTAATAGGTAAAGAGAATAACCCTAATGGAATAAGGAAATCGTCTTCACCCGCTAAAATGGCTTGAAAGATAAAACCAACAACTACACCAAGTACCATACCAACCATGATACGCGATGTAAGGCTTAAAGACCGTACTTTTGACATACACCTAATCTATCTTGTTATAAATTTTGTCATAGACTACCAGCATAAGGATTTTTATACAGAAAAATTCGATAAATAATTAAATTAATTCGTTAAGAAATGAATAAAAAAATGATTATTTTCGGACTGATTTTAGGTTAATATTAGGTAAATAATAAAACAAAGTTTGAAATAGCTAACTAGGGAGAGGTCAATGCCTTTATTTCGATGGCTAAGTGTAATAGTTTTCAGCTCATTATTAGCTGCATGTGGTGGCGGTGGCTCACTGGAAAGTGATGGTGGTTCGCTTGATGGTGGGGATGATTCAACAGCTGAAGCTAGTTATGAAATTGCAGTACAAGGTTTTTCGCTGTCATCTGGTGAACAAGATAATCAGGTAACAGCTGACTCTCCGTTAACAATATCTGCTACATTAACAAATAATGATGAAGCTGTTGCTGGGGTTGTGATTAACTTTAGCTTAAACGGCGATATTGGTCTTTTAGATCCAGTATCTGGAACTGATCTAACAGATAGCAATGGTGTTGCTTCTATTAAACTTACGGCAGGTGATACTGCTGGCGCTGGTATAGTAACTGCTACCTACGCTCTTGATGGAGATACCTACAGCGACACATTTGGTTTCACATCGGATGGTTCAGAATCAGATGATTCAAGTGTGAGCGGCAGCGTCACATTAAACCTCACAATTACAGACACTTCTGGAGCACCGTTTACTGTTGATAACCCTGTAAGCAAAGATAATAAAGGTACAGTCACAGCAACTTTGCTTGATGAAGAGACGCCCCTTGCAGGTCAACTTATTTCATTTAGCACTAATTTTACAGGTAAAATTACGCCTGTTTTAGGAACCGCTCTAACAGATTCAAATGGTGAAGCTTCTGTAACACTGAGCAGTGGTGATGCGAAAGGGGCAGGTCAAGTTGTAGCAACCTATACAGATGAAAGCGGTAATGCAGTCACTAAAATTGCTGGCTTTATTTCTAATGGTGATGAAGCCCCTGATGATGCTATACAGTATTCGGTTACAGCTTCTCTTTTAACTGGTTGTGTCCCTTCTTGGGATGACAATAGAAGTAACGTAAAACTAGACCCGACCTCAATAGCATCAGGCTGTAGCATAACTAACTCGGTATCGAGTGCTGAACTTGCTGATTTATTTATTGAAGTAACAAATCAGCAAAGTGGTGACGCTGTTGCTAATGCACTAGTCGAAGTAACAACTGATCTAGGGACAGTCCTTCCATCATCAGGTCGAGCGTTGACTGATAGCTTTGGTGTTGCACTATTGAAAATCCAACCTGGTAACACTGGCGGTGCAGGAACAATTACAGTATCTGCTTTAGATGAACAAATTAGCACTAACTTTGCAGTAGGTATCGCAGATTTAATTCTAGAAGTGGACAACGGCCTAAATGTTGACTCAAATGGTGATGTAATTCCTCTTAAAGCTGGAGGAAGTACAATTATTGAGGTCACTTTAAAGGACGAAGAAGGGAATTTATATACCACACCAACAGATGTAGAATTTAGTTCAACATGTGTTGATAACAATAATTCAAGTATTGATGCCTCTGTAAAATCATCAAGCGGTATAGCTAGTTCTACCTATAGAGCCAATGGTTGCGGAATTGATGATGTTGTTAATATTACAGTCGAAACGGGCGGAAAGAACTTTACTGCTTCAACGATCATCCCTGTTGAAGTTTCAGCAGTACAATCAATTCAGTTTATCGACGTCTCAGAACCGGTAATTGCTCTTCCTCCAGGTGAAGGTGGCTTACCGACACAGTCTGTCGTTCGCTTTAGATTATTAGATGCCGATGGCATTGTATCGCCACAGCAGCGAATTGACTTTAAGTTAACAGACTCAACTGGTTTAGCTGGTTTGACTCAACGTACAGCGAATACAGACAATGATGGTGTTGTGCAAACTACGGTCACTTCAGGTATTGTGCCTGGTCCTCTTGTAGTTAAGGCTTGTTTTGTTTCAAAAACAGATGTTGCTGCATTACCAGAAGGTGATGATTTATCATGTTGGACAGATGAGGTGCAGTTGTGTGCAGATGAACCAACAAATGACATTTGTCCTGAAGGAACGCTTCACCTCGTACCACTAGCAGAGCAAATCAATGCAGTATCATCGCAACTTGCATTATATTCAGGCATTACGGATCAAAATAGTTTCGATTTAAGCCCTCAAGTTTTTAACCCTAATGCACTGAATTACAATGGAATTACTAATAGTCTTACGGTTTATTTTGGTGATCAATTTAATCAATTTAATAGTAATGGTGTCGAATCAACAGTTTTGACAGAATCAGGCGTTGTAGGTCCACAAAGTAATGAAGCGGTGTGTCGTACTACTGACGCGTCATGTGTAGTAACGTGGCGTTCACAAGGTGAGCGACCGTTCTATGATTACAAGTGGGGTAATAGAATTGGTGAAATCGATGGTAACTCTGCAACTACCGAAGGTATAAACCCTAAGACGGGTGATGTTAACTGCGATCCTTATTTTGAAACTGCAGCGCCTTGTATCGGGACATTAGTTCGCGCTAAAAACGATCCTAATGGTGTTATACGAGGCGGAAGAACAAGTATTATTGCTGTTGCAAAAGGTCAAGAAAGCTTTGTCGATGAAGAGTCATCAGATGGAATAACTAGGCGCAATGGTTTATTCGATATTGGCGAATATTACACATTATATGACTTACCAGAAGCGTTTAATGATCATAATGAAAATAGCACTTTTGACAAGGCGAACTGCAGTGATGCAGATAGTGATAGTTACGATCCGAACACAGATCAATGTTCTGAATTAAACTCGCGTGGTGGTCATAACGAAACATGGCGTGATCTTAATAATAATGGAATTTATGACGGTGCAGATGGTTTGTATAATGGCTTATTGTGTAGTGAAGCTGCCTTTAATGCAGGCCAGTGTACCCGTGATTTAATTGAAGTTCGTAAGCAAATTGAAGTTGTCATGTCTGGTGATGATCCATATGTTCGCTTTGCTGTATTAAAATCCAATGAAGTAGTATCTGCTCCATATGAGGTTTTAGTGCCTGCTGATTGTTCGAGCACAATAGCTGGTGTATTTGAGGTATCTGATAATGCGTTGTGGTGCGATGTCGCCTCTATTGATTTATCTGAAGTATCTCGTGCTAACCCAGACTATGATGCAACAGACCCCAATGAAACAGATCCTGAGACCTTAGAAGTGGGTTTATCTAGTATCAATGTACGTATTTTTTACAGTGATGAGTTTGGTAATCCACTTCCTGCTGGAACTGAAGTGTCGCTAACAGCCGATAATGGAGATTTTTCTATTATTGAGCATGAGGAAACGATTCCGAGCACAAATCGTGACTCAACAATGTATTCTGATGTTCGAATTGCTAGGGAGTCTGATGGTAACCAAGATCAAGATGGTGTACTAACTATAACTTTCCAATTTGAAAATCAGCTTGGCGGAACTAAAACGGTGAGCCGCTCGATTTCAATAATCGATGATAAATAAAGTTAAATCTTAAAAAATGCCAACCAGAAGGTTGGCATTTTTGTTGCTGTTCTATATATTCCCCTTGAAATTACCTTAAAACACCACATTGACTAAATTAGCAACAAAAATTGTTTAATTATTCAGTCAATGAAGAAAAGTTTCTATTAAAAGCTTGTAACAATTGGTGTTTGTAGATATACCTATAAATATTCGTGCTCCAATGATAAAAATCATACTTATTTGTTTAATGTGATTGATATACATTTATAAGGGCAAAAAACTTTTAAAATACTCGGTCAGAAATAGGCAACTATGGGCAAATCACTTGTAATTGTAGAGTCTCCTGCAAAGGCAAAAACAATTAATAAATACTTAGGTAACGATTTCATCGTAAAGTCCAGTGTTGGGCATGTGCGTGATCTACCAACTTCAGGTTCAGGCAAAACAAAAACTGCAGCGACGAAAACCCCTGCTGAAGTTCGAAAAATGTCACCAGAAGAAAAAGCTGCCTATAAAAAGCAACGCGACTATAAAAATTTAGTTGCTCGTATGGGTATTGACCCTGAAAAAGGCTGGGAGCCACATTACGAAGTCTTACCGGGCAAAGAGAAAGTTGTTCAAGAATTAAAGAAACTTGCTGAAAACGCCGATAAAATCTATCTCGCAACCGATTTGGATAGAGAAGGGGAAGCGATTGCATGGCACCTCGAACAAATTATTGGTGGCGAGCCTGAAAAATATAAGCGAGTTGTTTTTAACGAAATTACTAAAAATGCAATTCAACAGGCATTTGAAACACCCGGTGAACTAAACACTGACATGGTTTATGCGCAACAAGCGCGTCGTTTTCTTGACCGCGTCGTGGGTTTTATGGTGTCGCCATTACTGTGGGCTAAAGTAGCACGTGGCTTATCAGCCGGTCGTGTGCAATCTGTTGCAGTACGTTTACTTGTTGAACGTGAACGCGAAATCAAAGCATTTATTCCTGAAGAGTTTTGGGATATCCACGCTGATGTTAAAAATACAGAAGCTGCTTTACGCTTAGAAGTTACTAAACACGCTGACAAGCCTTTTAAGCCAGTTAATGAAGAGCAGGCGATGTCTGCTGTTAGTGAACTCGAAAAAGCTGACTACAAAGTCATTAGCGTTGAAGAAAAGCCTAGCAAGAGTAAACCGAGCGCACCTTTTATTACTTCAACCATGCAACAGGCTGCCAGTACGCGCTTAGGTTATGGTGTTAAGAAAACCATGATGCTTGCTCAGCGCTTATATGAAGCGGGTCACATTACCTATATGCGTACCGACTCAACTAACTTATCGAAAGATGCAGTTGAAATGTGTCGTGATTACGTGACAGAACAATTTGGTGAAAAATATTTACCGAAAGCACCGATTAGTTATAGCTCTAAAGGCAATGCACAAGAGGCGCACGAAGCGATCCGTCCTTCTAGTGTTACCGTACTATCTGGTCATTTAGACGGTGTTGAAGCAGATGCTAAAAAACTTTACGAATTAATTTGGCGCCAGTTTGTTGCCTGTCAAATGGTTCCTGCAGAATACGATTTAACCACTTTAACAGTTGGCGCAGGTGATTATCAGTTAAAAGCTAAAGGTCGCGTTCTTCGCTTTGATGGTTGGACAAAAGTCCAACCGGCTGTTCGTAAAAAGAATGAAGAAGATCAATCACTGCCAGCAGTTAAAGAAGGTGATGTTTTAACGCTTGTTGAGCTAGATCCTAAACAACATTTTACAAAGCCACCTGCACGCTTTAGTGAAGCGAGCCTAGTTAAAGAATTAGAAAAGCGTGGCATTGGTCGCCCATCTACTTATGCATCTATCATCTCTACGATTCAAGATCGTGGTTATGTACGTGTTGAAAATCGCCGCTTCTTCGCTGAAAAAATGGGCGAGATAGTTACAGACCGCTTAGTTGAGAACTTCGAAGATCTGATGAACTTTGACTTTACCGCTAAGATGGAAGGCCGTCTCGATGACATCGCAGAGGGTGAGCGTGTTTGGACACAAGTACTAGATAGGTTTTATGCAGACTTTTCAACTCAGCTTGAAATTGCCTCAGGTGACGAAGAGCAGGGTGGCATGCGTCAAAACCAAATGGTCGAAACTGATATTGATTGCCCTACGTGTGGTCGTAAGATGGGGATTCGTACCGCATCAACGGGTGTATTTTTAGGTTGTACTGGTTACAACTTGCCACCTAAAGAGCGCTGTACTACAACCATGAATTTGGTATCAGGCGATGAAGCTATTGCTGCGGATGTCGAAGACGTAGAAACTGAATCTCTAATGCAAATGAAGCGTTGCCCAATTTGTGAAACGGCAATGGATTCATACTTAATTGACGAAACACGTAAGTTACATGTGTGTGGTAACAACCCGGCATGTAAGGGTTATATCGTTGAGCAAGGCACCTTTAAAATTAAAGGCTACGACGGCCCTATTATCGAATGTGATAAATGTGGCTCAGACATGCAGTTAAAATCTGGTCGTTTTGGTAAGTACTTCGGTTGTAGTAATGAAGAGTGTAAAAATACACGTAAGTTACTCAAAAATGGTGAAGCTGCGCCACCAAAAGAAGATCCAGTTCACTTACCTGAACTTGAATGTGAAAAGTCAGAAGCTTATTTTGTACTGCGTGATGGTGCGTCAGGTATTTTCTTAGCGGCTAATACTTTCCCTAAATCACGTGAAACGCGTGCGCCTAAAGTGGAAGAATTAAAGCGTTTTAGAGATCGTATTTCTGAAAAGTTTTATTACCTTGCTGACGCACCTACACAAGATCCTGATGGAAATCCTTCAGTCGTTCGCTACAGCCGCAAAAATAAAGAGCAGTATGTAATGAGTGAAGTAGATGGCAAAGCCACAGGTTGGACCGCCCACTACCAAAATGGTAAATGGGTAGAAGAAAGTAAAAAGAAAGCGCCTGCTAAGAAAAAAACAGCAGCCAAAAAATAAATCGCCAGATTAAATAATAGAAGTCGCGGCGTAATGTCGCGCAAACTTATTGTTAATTTGAGATGGAAATAAAAAACCGGAACGCACATCATTGTGTCATTCCGGTTTTTTCATATTCTAAGTAGACGTAAAATTAGATTTGTACGTCTTTTACTTTTTTATAGCCTTCAGCTTCAAGCTCATCGTTTACACATTTTAATACGTATGGCTTTAATTCTTCGTTGCTGATGTCATCATCTTTTGCCCAGTTTAAACACATTTCAGTGTATTCTTTGATCATTTCAGCTGATGCTTCAGGTGCTTCGTTAGCGATTGCATTCGTTGCTGACACGCTTAAAACAGGTGCCAAAATTAGTGCTAGCAATGCTTTTTTCATTTAATTATTCCTAATCAAAAAATTAATTATCACTGGCTAAATGCACAGTAATGGTGCGCAATGTGTATGTCACTTTGCTTGAGTGAATTTATAAACTAAATTTCAAAAAAAGATAACGAAATTTTTTTATCGTAAAGATAAGCAAAAAATAACCACTATTTTGCCTCTAATGCTGGTAATCGTAAGGTCAAAACACGTATTATCGCGCTAATTTTAAAAGAAAAGTGAACTAACTTATGTCTGAACAAGGGACTCATTCAAAAACAAAGAAAGTACCAACTAAACTAGAACAAGTTGTAGAGAGTTTTATTTTTCGCTCGCGTTGGTTACTAGCGCCATTCTTTATTGGCTTATTAGTCGCTGTGGTATTACTGCTGCTAAAGTTCTTTAAATATTTATACAGCATGGCTTTAAATACGTTCACTGCGTCAAACCAAGAGCTTTTGGTAGGTATTTTGACTTTAGTTGACACTGCGCTACTAGCTGGGCTTTTGCTTATTATTATTTTTAGTGGTTATGAAAACTTTGTTTCAAAATTAAATATAGAAAACCATGAAGATAGACCAGTTTGGATGGGCAAGGTTGGTTTCTCTGGCCTTAAGATGAAGTTGATTAGTGCAATTGTTGCAATCTCGGCTGTGGAGCTTTTAAAGGTATTTATTAGCTCAAACAACCATTCAACAGATGAGTTACTCTGGAAGGTGTTAATTCATGTCACGTTTGTGGTGTCGGGGGTGTTGTTTGCTCTTACAGATTACATTAATAGTAAAACCATGAACCACTAATACCAATCCGCTTAATTAAGTAGTCTATTTTGAGGCGATAAAACCTCGTTGATAACAAGGCAAAAATTTAGTTATTTAGTTGTTCTAAATGAGGAATTTTTAACGCAGTTAGCGACAGGTTTAATCCCTCAAAATGATTAAGTATTATTGCGGGTTGGTATAATACCATGATCAGAAATAAAAAAGCCCTGCATTGCAGGGCTTGGTTTTAACAACTGATTATTAATTCAGGGTTGCGTAAAAGCAACCAAACCCGGGCAGAGTGACTGTATTATTTTTTAATTCAGCTGTGTGATGAGAAAGCTCTGTATGCAGTGAAGACACAGTATCAGAGAGTGTCAGTTCGCTACTTTGAGCACCTAAGTTGAATGCACAAAGCATTTTAGTGTCGTTGAGCGTTCTATAAAAAGCAAGTACTGGCTCTTGTGTATCGATAAATTCAATGTCGCCTTCAAGCAGTACGTTCTTATCTTTACGCCATGCCATAAATTCACGGTAGGCATTCAAAATAGAATCTTTATCTTGATCTTGCGTACTCACCGCAACTGATTTGTGCGCATCGCCTACAGGTAACCAAGGTTTTACTGTTGAGAAGCCTGCTTGCTCAGCATCTGCAGCATTCCACGGCATCGGCGTACGACAACCATCACGGCCTTTAAAGTTTGGCCAGAATGTAATGCCGTATGGGTCTTGCAAGTCTTCAAATGCGACTTCAGCTTCACCTAAACCAAGCTCTTCACCTTGGTACATACACACGCTGCCACGTAAAGACGCTAACAGGGCAGTAAGCATTTTACATTGCTGCGGATTGATAATGTTATCTTTACTCCATCGGCTAGCAACGCGTTCTACATCATGGTTACTAAATGCCCAACATGGCCAGCCTTCGGTCATACGCTGCTCAAGAGTACTCACTGTTGTACGAATATATTCAGCGCTATAGTCGTTAGTCAGTAGCTCAAAGCTATAACCCATATGAAGTTTGTCACCACCTGATGTGTATTCAGCCATGGTTGCGAGTGAATCTTCAGATGAGATTTCGCCTAATGCAACGGTACCAGGGTACTTGTTTAGTAGGGCACGAATGTCCTGCATAAGAGTCAGGTTTTCAGGTTGTGTATTATTGTAGTAGTGATACTGGAACGCATAAGGGTTGTCTTCGCTAAAGCCACGGCCTTGACGTTTCTCAGGTGGCTTAGCCGGGTTGTCACGTAATTGCGCATCGTGATAGCAAAAGTTAATTGCATCTAAGCGGAAACCATCAACACCTTTGTTTAGCCAAAACTCAACATTGTCTAATACAGCTTTACGTACCTCTGGATTATGGAAGTTTAAATCAGGTTGTTCAGTCAAAAAGTTATGTAAATAATATTGACCACGACGCGGTTCCCACTGCCATGCAGGACCACCAAAAATAGATAACCAGTTATTTGGTTGTGTACCGTCAGGTTTGGCATCTGCCCACACGTACCAATCTGCTTTATCGTTGATCTTATCTTCACGGCTATCAAGGAACCATTGATGTTGATCTGAGGTATGGCTCAATACCTGATCAATAATGATCTTAATATCACGTTGATGAGCTTGTGCAATGAGTTCATCAAAATCATCAAGGTTACCAAATAGTGGATCGATATCACGATAGTCACTGATGTCATAACCAAAGTCTTTCATTGGTGATTTAAAGAAAGGTGAAACCCAAATAGCATCAACACCTAGGCTTTTAATATAATCAATGCGATCAATGATACCTTTGATATCACCAATGCCATCGCCATTGGTGTCTTGGAAACTGCGCGGATACACTTGATAAATAACCGCACCTTTATACCACTGCTTTTGAGCCATGTTTTTCTCCATCGTGACACTCAGAGTGTGTAAACTATAAGGCAACCATTAGTCGTATATGTTGCCGGAATGTCAAAAGCATACGTGAAGGGTGAGATACTGTAAAAACTCTGCATACGTATGCACGCCAAATTCACCTCTGTCCTCAGTAAAACTTATTAACTTGATTTAAAATTGAGCAGCATAAATTTAGCGCCGTAAAATTTACCAATTAGTAAAGTAATTGTCTTATTCCAACTCAAAACGCCAGCGTGGTGCATAATATAGCTGGCTTACACCAGAATGGTGCAATGTGATTATTGGTAAGACCAATTATCATTGTTCCATGTACGTTCCTATTATTATTGCGTTAAGTCACCATTTAAGCGGGATAAATGGCCTAGCACCTATTTCTGTAACCAAATTGGGGGCGAAAATATAGCGAAAATGTTTCATTACTATTAATTTACACAGTAAAATTGATAAATCATTTATATTCAATCGGTTATGGGGTGGGTTTGTAAAGATGGTGTTAATATTTGTAATGATGAGCTACGCTGAATACGTATGCATAAATTTGTTAAGAAAATAACCAGGGCGTTAATATTCAATTCGACAACAAAATCAGTCAGCGAATAACAGCTATTATGTTCATGAATAACTGCAACACGTTGACATTACAATTTGGGTAATGGGAAAACATCATGTCTATGTTCAAACCAAGTATATTAACTCTGGCTTTAACAGCCGCAGGTTTAAATAGCTTTGTAGTGTATGCTGCAGAAGAAGACCAAAAAACAAAAAACGACAACGTTGAAGTTATCGAAGTAAAAGGTTTTCGTGGCAGTGTTGTAGAATCTATTAATACTAAACGCTTCACTCCTGAAGTTGTTGAGTCAATCTCAGCTGAAGATATCGGTAAATTACCTGATTCATCAATTGCAGAATCAATTGCACGCCTTCCTGGTTTAACAGCACAACGTCTAGACGGTCGAGCTAGTCGTGTAAGTGTTCGTGGTTTCAGTGAAAACGAAAGTGCAACAACATTCAACGGTCGTGAGCAAGTTTCAATCGGCGACAACCGTGGCGTTGAATTTGACCTTTACCCATCAGAAATTATGAGTGGCGTAACGGTATACAAAACCCCAAGCGCAGGCATTGAAGCAGAAGGTATTGCGGGCGTTATCGACATGCAAACTGTTAAACCTTTAAGCAAAGGTGAGCAAGTTATCATGTTCAATGGCCAGTACGAACAAACGGGTTTTGATAAATTAAACCCAGACGGTGACGATCAAGGTTTCCGTGGTACGTTCTCATATATTGATCAATTTGCTGATGACACAATCGGTGTTGCATTTGCATACAACACGATGAGTTCTCCAAACCAAGAGAAACGTTGGAACGCATGGGGTTACCCTGAGTTTACAGGTGAAGATGGTAATACGTACTCAATCTTAGGTGGTGCTAAGCCATTCGTACGTTCATCAACGCTTGAACGTGATACAGCCATGCTTGTTATTGAAGCTGCGCCGACTGAACGCCTGAACATGACCTTTGATGCTTTATATGTAGATTTCTCTGATGAGAAAATCTTACGTGGTATCGAAGTGCCATTTGCATGGGGCCAAGGTTCAATTGACCCAAGTTCAGCTGTTGTTGACGCAGATTCTGGTTTCATCACAAGCGCAGTAACAGAAGGCCAACGTGTTGTTGTTCGTAATGACTACGAAGAGCGTAACGCGGAGCTAACTCAGTTTGGTTTTAATGCAAAATACGACATCAGTGATGATTGGTCAGTAGAATTTGATGTAAGCCGCTCTGAAGTTGAGCGTCAAATCTGGAGTATCGAAAGCTACTCAGGTACAGGTCGTGGTGATGCAAATGGTGTTGCTGATACGATTGGTTATGAGTTTGACGGTGGTAATACAGGCGCACAATTCAGCCATAACCTTGATTACAGCGATTATGACTTAATTCAACTTGGTGGCCCATTATCTTGGGGTGCAAGTGCTGCACTTAACGATAAGTACGGTCTAACTGATACTGCTTATCAAAATACTGCGCAAGATGGTTTCATCAATGCGCCAGAAATCAATGATGAACTAAGCACATTGAAACTTGCGGCTAGCAAAGTACTTGATAACGCGTACATCAGCCGTGTGTCATTTGGTATGTCTTACCGCGACCGTGAAAAGAGCAAAGTGTCTGAAGGTTACTTCATGACATTAAAAGACTTCTCTTTATCAAACCCGGGTATGTTATCAATCCCAGAGCAATACCGTTTAGGGTCAGCTAGCCTTGATTTCATTGGCATGGGCAACATGGTTGCTTACGATACCAACGGTCTAGTGAATGATGGTTACTATAGCCTGCTTCAAGAAAGCTTAACTGATTCAAAACACAAGACACAGTCTTGGACAGTTCAAGAAGAAGTAACAGCGTTCTTTGCTCAAGCTGACATTAATGCAGAGCTGGGCTCTATCCCTGTAACAGGTAACGTTGGTGTGCGTTATGTGAAAACTGAACAGTCTTCACAAGGCTTCGCAGCTAACACTGTGGATGGTTTAGTTGTTGTATCACCAACAGATGTAAACCATGACTACAGCCACTTCTTGCCAAGCATCAACTTATCATTTGCAATTGATGAAGAGCAAACAGTACGTTTTGGTGCCGCGAAAACCATTTCTCGTGCTCGCTTAGACGAAATGAACGCGTCAGTTAACGCTACTTACAATCAACAACCAGATGAAAACGGTAACTATTGGAGTGTATCAGGTGGTAACCCTGAGCTTGAGCCAAAAGAAGCAACTGGTTTTGATTTAAGCTACGAAAACTACTTCCATGAAGAAGGTTACTTCGCTGCAGCTGTATTCTATAAAGATATCACTCAGTGGATTTTCGATGGTACTTATGAAATCGACATGAGCGGTGTAGCTGATCCGTCTACTGGTGAAATTCCTGCGACTTCAACTGGCACAGGTTCAGGTAAAGTGAACGGTGGTTCTGGTGACCTATGGGGTTATGAGCTTTCATTAACTCTACCATTCACTATGTTCAGTGAGTCACTTGATGGTTTTGGTTTAATCGCAAGCCATACAGGTGTTGAGCAAGACTTAACTGACCAAAATGGTAACGATTATGAGCTACCTGGTTTATCTGACCAAATCGATAGTTTAACAGTTTACTTTGAGCGTAACGGTTTCCAAGCGCGTACTAGCATGCGTAAGCGTAGCGACTTTAAAGGTGACGTATACGGTTTAGGTTTTGCGACTACACAAGTTGACATTAAAGGCGAAACAATTTGGGATGCTCAAGTTGGTTATGACTTTAGCGAAGGCGGTGTAGAGAGCCTTGACGGTTTATCTGTCACTTTCCAAGTACAGAACATCACAGAAGAGCCGTTCACGTCACTACAAGGTGATAACTCACTTCAAGTACGTGACTACCAAGACTACGGTCGTACATTCCTGTTAGGCTTCAGCTACAAGCTGTAATTAGCTAAAACAGCGATAGAAAATTGCCCTTGTGATTTGTTTTACAAGGGCTTTTTTATATCAGTGAGCTACACTCAATGAATAGAAATTGGCGTTAGGTGTACTATGGAAACAAAAAAAATAACCAAGGTCGTGATTGCCGGTGGTGGCACAGCAGGGTGGATAACCGCTGCATTACTTAATAAAGTGCTGGGCAAAGTGCTTGATATCACCCTGATAGAGTCAGCAGAGATTGGCACTGTGGGTGTAGGCGAAGCGAGTATTCCACCTATTTTGCATCTAAATGGTGCGCTTGGCATTTCTGAAAAAGAATTTATTAAAGCCACTGGCGCAACGATTAAGCTCGGTATTGAGTTTGAAAATTGGCGCAGTCAAGATCACAGCTACATGCATGCCTTTGGTGAAATAGGTAAAGATTTTCCGTTTTGTGAGTTTTATCATTTTTGGCTAAAAGCAAATCAAACACAAAACGCGCCTGACTTTTGGGATTTTTCACTTAACTACCAAGCAGCAAAAGCGCATAAATTTGCTCACCTTAAGCACATTCCTAACACTCAGTTGGCGGGCTTACATTATGCCTATCATTTTGATGCCACTCGATACGGCGAATTCTTAAAAGAGTTGACGCAATCACGGGGCGTTAAACGCATTGAAGGCAAAATTGAATCGGTTAATCAATGCCATCAAAGCGGGCATGTTCGTTCTTTGTTACTTAAAAATGGCGAGCAAATTGATGGCGACTTATTTATTGATTGCACCGGTTTGCGTGCTTTATTAATAGAGCAAACACTTAATACCGGCTTTGAAGATTGGTCGCATTGGTTACCGTGTGATAGCGCGATTGCGGTGCAAAGTGAATCAGCTTCGGATGCAATTCCTTATACACGTTCAATTGCAAGAGACTCAGGCTGGCAGTGGCAAATACCATTACAGCATCGAGTAGGCAACGGGCTTGTGTATTCTTCTCGTTTCTTATCAGACGAAGCGGCAAAACAACAGCTCTTGGATAATTTACCTGCCAAACCACTGACAGAGCCGCGTGTTATTAAGTTTAAAACAGGCCGCCGTTTAAAGCAGTGGCATAAAAATGTGGTATCGGTCGGCTTATCAAGCGGCTTTTTAGAGCCATTAGAATCGACCAGTATTCATTTAATTCAAAGTGCAGCCATTCGTTTAATTAAGTTTTTTCCTCATCAAGGTATTAAACAAAGCCTTGTAGATGAATTTAATCAACAAAGTAAAACAGAATTTGAGCGAATTCGTGATTTTATTATTCTTCATTACAAGCTTACTGAGCGTGATGACAGTGCGTTTTGGCGTTTTTGTAAAGGCATGGATATTCCATGCAGTCTCAGAAAGAAAATTGAGCTATTTAAAACCAGCGGCAAGCTAATTAGAGAAGACGATGAGCTCTTTGCCGAAATCGCATGGCAGCAAGTAATGATAGGGCAAGGGCTTATTGCAGAGGATCACCATCCTTTAACAGATGCGTTATCTGATGAGCAATTAAATGAGTTATTTAGCAATTTAAAAACCTTGATTAATAGCACTGTCGAGCAGTTGCCGAGCCACAATCAATTCTTAGAAAAAGTACAAAATTAATTATGAAAAAAACACAAACATTTTTAGCGTTAACAACCGCATTTACACTTTTTAACTCAACAGCAAGTTTTGCTATTACTGCGTCACCAGAAAACTGGTGGGTAGGGATGCAAAATGACTCATTACAAGTCATGCTTTACGATAACAATATTGCTAACAAAACATGGCAAATGATGCCCTATAAAGGTGTTGAGTTTAAAGGGGTGACAACAACGAATAATCCTAACTACGCGTTTTTAGATTTAACCATCAGTGACAATGCAAAGGCGGGAACACTGACTTTTAAAGCTAAAGATGGCACAGAATTTACTTACCCATTAAATACCCGTGATAAACAAAGTGCCAATCGTCATGGCTTTACAAATAAAGACACGCTTTATTTAATAAACCCTGATCGCTTTGTAAATGGTGACCTAAGTAACGATAGTGTTGCAGGTATGCAGGAGGCTGCAAACCCAAGCTTTAAAGGTGGCCGACATGGCGGTGATATTCAAGGTGTTATCAATAGCCTAGATTACCTTGAGGACCTCGGTGTAACACAACTTTGGTTAACACCGGTGCTTGAAAATGACATGCCAAGTTATTCTTATCATGGTTATGCTATTACTGATTTTTACAAAGTTGATCCGCGTATGGGCAGTAATGCGCTTTATAAAACCTTATCGGCAGAAGCGAAAGAGCATGGTATCGGCTTAGTGATGGACATGGTACTTAACCACTTTGGTTCATCGCATCAGTGGATGAGTGACATGCCAACGGCAGATTGGGTTAACTTTGATGGCAAGTTTGAAAACGGTAAAAATGCCACTAGTCACGCCAGACAAACAATTCAAGACCCTCATGCGAGCCAATACGACAAACGTCAATTTAATGATGGTTGGTTTGTTGAGACGATGCCTGATTTAAATCAGCGCCAGCCGTTACTATCAACGTATTTAATTCAAAATGCCATTTGGTGGATTGAATACGCCAACTTAAGCGGCATTCGTGTTGATACCTATTCATACTCAGATAAAGCATTTTTAGCCGATTGGACTAAAGCGATAATGACCGAATACCCAAACTTTAATATTGTTGGTGAAGAGTGGACAACCAACCCAGCAATTGCATCTTATTGGCAGCGTGGCAAAGTCAATCAAGATGGTTATACCTCTGAGTTACCAAGTGTAATGGACTTTTCATTACAAGAGGCGTTGATCCAAGCACTTAACGAAGAAGAAAGCTGGAATACAGGTTGGGTTAAAGTGTATCAATCGCTGGCGAATGACTTTTTATATGCTGATACAGATAACATTTTAGTGTTTGCAGATAACCATGACATGAGCCGTGTTTACACTGAGCTTGGTCAAGACCTAGCAAAAACTAAATTAGCCATGACGCTGTTATTAACAACTCGTGGTATTCCACAAATTTATTACGGCACTGAGCTGCTGCTCGATAACACGCCAAGCAATGACCACGGTGATATTCGCATTGATTTCCCGGGTGGGTTTAAAGGTCAAAAAGCGAATGCCTTCACAGGTAAGGGGCTTTCAGCTGATCAGCAAGAGATGTTAGCTAGCATGAAAAAACTGCTTAAGCTTCGTCAAGAAAAACCAGCGTTAAGCGAAGGTCGTTTAATGCATTTTTCACCCAAGCAAGGCGTTTACAGCTATGTGAGAGAGCACAATGGCCAAACTGTATTGGTTGTTCTTAACAAAAACCAACAAGCTATTGATTGGGATTTAAGCTACATGCAAGAAGTGCTGAAAGGCAATAATAAAGGACGCGATTTAATCAGCGAAGAGCGTGTTGATCTTGCTGCGCCAATCCGCTTAAAAGCTATGCAAGCACGCTTAATCGAACTTGAATAATTGCAACTAATAGGCTGAATACGTATGCATTTACTGTCCGTATGCAGCCCTTAACATTAGTATGAACTGATATTTACAGAAAAATGAAGTAATGATGACAACATACAAACTAACTGCGTTAGTAGTGGCTTCGGTTTTAGGTTTAACTGCCTGTGGTAACGATGCGCCAGTACAGCAGAACACGCAACAGCAGCAATCAGAATCTAGCCAAGCAGCTATCTCTAAGCCTGTGGTTTACCAAGTATTCACTCGATTATTTGGTAACACTAACACCACCAATAAACCGTGGGGCACATTAGAAGAAAATGGGGTAGGTAAATTCGCTGATTTTAATGATGCAGCATTACAAGGCATTAAAGAGCTAGGAACAACACATGTTTGGTACACTGGTGTACCGCGTCATGCTTTAGTAACTGACTATACCGAATACGGTTTGTCTCAAGATGACCCTGATGTTGTAAAAGGCCGTGCAGGCTCGCCTTATGCAGTGAAAGATTATTACGATGTTAATCCTGATTTAGCAATTAACCCTGAGCGCCGCTTAGAAGAGTTTGTCGAGCTAATCAATCGCACTCATAAGCACGGTATGAAAGTGGTTATTGATATTGTGCCAAACCACGTAGCGCGTAACTATGAGTCGGTTGCTAAGCCTGAAGGTGTAAAGGATTTTGGTGCTGAAGATGACACGACGAAAACCTATGCTCGCGATAATAACTTTTATTATGTAACAGGGCAGTCATTTCAAGTGCCAACAAGCGATAGCTACCAAGTGTTAGGTGGTAACCCGCATCCTCTTGCTGATAATCAATTTGCCGAAACCCCAGCAAAATGGACGGGTAATGGGGCCCGTGCCGCTAAACCTGACATTAATGATTGGTACGAAACAGTTAAAATCAATTACGGTGTGAAACCAGATGGTAGCTACGACTTCCCGACGCTACCGGATGATTACGCTGATAAAGATTACCGTGCGCACTACGCCTTTTGGCAAGATAAAGATCTACCAAATAGCTGGTATAAATTCCGCGATATCGCGCTTTATTGGTTAGATAAAGGTGTTGATGGTTTCCGTTATGATATGGCCGAGATGGTGCCTGTTGAGTTTTGGAGCTTTTTAAATTCATCAATCAAGATGCAAAAAAGCGATGCCTTTATTTTGGCTGAGGTATATAACCCAACGCTTTACCGCCCATATATCCAACAAGGTAAGATGGATTACCTTTACGACAAAGTCGGTTTTTACGACACGATTAAAGCTGTGATGCAAGGCAAGCAATCAGCGGATACTATTTTCGATATCCAAAGCCAAGTGACGGATATTGAAGAGCATATGCTGCACTTCTTAGAAAACCATGATGAGCAACGTATTGCTAGCCCAGATTTCGCTGGTAGTAGTGAAAAAGGTAAGCCAGCGATGGTGGTATCTACATTGATGTCGCGCTCGCCAACATTACTTTATTTTGGTCAAGCTGTCGGTGAAGATGGCTCTGAGGACGGTGGTTTTGGCGACCCAACGCGTACCAGCATTTTCGATTATATGGGTGTACCTGCGCATCAAGCATGGATGAATAATGGTAAATTCGATGGCGGTGCGCTTTCAAAGCAGCAAGCTGATCTTCGCGCTTACTACACCAAGTTGATGTCGTTAAACACACTTCCTGCCATTGTTGGTGGTGACATGCAAGCGATTGAATTGACAGGCTCAGAACAAGTTATTGCTTTTACGCGAAAGCTAGGTCAACAACTGGTGCTCGTCGTAAGTAATTTTTCAGAAAACCCTCAAGATGTTGAACTAACACTTAACCAAACGTTGTTACCTAAGCTTAATCACAGTGGCTTAACGTTAATTGATAACCTAGAAAATCATGCCGACATTGTGATTTCTGAGGCAGCTACGAATGCGCCAATTCAACTACAGCTGAATGGCTTAAGCAGTGCAGTATTTACCTTAAAGGCTGACTATGAATAATAACAAACCAACGCTGAGCTTTTGGCAAATATGGAATATGTGTTTTGGATTCCTTGGTATCCAATTTGGCTTCGCATTACAAAACGGTAATGTAAGCCGTATTTTTCAAACTTTAGGTGCCAATGTTGATGATATTCCAATCCTTTGGGTTGCAGCACCATTAACAGGTCTAATTGTACAACCGATCATCGGTTACTGGAGCGATAAAACTTGGAATAAGTTAGGTCGTCGTCGTCCGTTCTTTTTCTATGGGGCTATTTTAACGACGTTATCGTTATTCATCATGCCTAACTCACCAAGCCTTTGGATTGCGGCGGGTATGTTATGGATCATGGATGCGTCAATTAACGTGACTATGGAGCCATTCCGCGCCCTTGTTAGTGATAACCTACCGAAAAAACAACGTGCAACTGGTTATGCGATGCAAAGCTTCTTCATTGGTGTTGGTGCGGTTGTTGCGTCTGCATTACCTTGGATGATGACTAACTGGTTCGATATTGCTAATACGGCACCTGCTGGGCAAATTCCAGATTCTGTAAAATTTTCGTTTTACTTTGGTGCAGTAGTTTTATTAGTTGCTGTGTTTTGGACTGTATTTACCACGAAAGAATATTCACCAGAAGAACTTGAAAGCTTTCATGAACAAGAGCAAAGCGATGACTCGAGTGATGTTCAAAGTGATGTAAACTTTAACAAAGGCGCTGCAATCTTTACGGTTCTTGGTCTAGTAGTACTTGGTATTGTAACGGGTCTATCGCTTGAAAAAGAGCTTTATTTACTCGCTGGTGGTTTGATTAGCTTTGGTGTTATTCAATTTATTGCTGGTGCTTTAAAGGCTAAAAACGCAACCAGTGGTGGCTTTTATCAAGTTGTGAATGATGTATTCACTATGCCAGAAACGATGAAACAATTGGCATGGGTACAATTTTTTAGCTGGTTCTCATTGTTTGCAATGTGGATTTACACCACATCGGCAGTAACTAGCTTCCACTACGGCAGCAGTGATACAAGCTCTCTTGCCTACAATAACGGTGCGGATTGGGTTGGTGTATTATTTGCCGCTTACAATGGTTTTGCTGCCATTGCAGCACTGTGTATTCCGGTTATCGTTAAAAAAGTAGGGCTAAAAATGGCTCACGCTCTCAACCTAGTGCTAGGTGCATTGGGTCTGGTCAGCTTCATTATTATCAAAGATCCAAGTTTACTGATCTGGCCAATGATTGGAGTAGGGTTTGCTTGGGCGTCAATTCTATCTTTACCATACGCAATGTTAAGTACCTCAGTACCAAGTAAAAAAATGGGTGTGTACATGGGTATCTTTAACTTCTTTATTGTTATTCCGCAGCTGTTAGCGGCAAGCGTATTAGGCCTAATTTTACGTCACTTTTTTGATAATCAACCGATTTATGCGTTAGTGCTAGGTGCAGTGTCATTCGTACTAGCAGCGGTCGCTGTGCTGCGCGTTAAGCAACAATAATAAGGACACACAATGAAAAAATTTAATCTTATTACAGCAAGCTTGTTAGCGTTAGGTTTAACAGCTTGTAGTTCAGAGCAATCAGTTAATACAGCAGTTGAGCAGGTGTCAGCGCCAGGTGCACCGGGTGTTGAGCCTTTTTGGGCATACTCTGGTAAAACGGGTATTGGTACCTCTTACGAGCAATACCAAGACGGCCACTACAGCGACGCAGCTGCTACTGGCAAAGTATCAAAAGTTTGGTTTTCAATCGCTAAAGGCATGATCACAGAAACCATGTTTGGTTTAATTCACCAAGCACAAATCAAAGATATGCAGTTTGTTGTAGTCGGTAAAGACTTTACCGTTACAGAGAGCGATGATCTCGATGTAAGCATTGATTATTTATACAAAGACGACGCTGGTCGCCCATTATCGCTTGCTTATAAAGTCGTTAGTAAAGATAAACAAGGTCGTTTCACTTTAGAAAAGCATATTTTTACAGATCCAAATGGCCAAACATTGTTTGTTCGTAGCGTATTTAATACCGACCTTGAAGGTGTGAAAGCCTACGTTAATGTGAACCCTTACATTGATAACAACGGTTTAGATGATTTTGCAAAAGTGACTGATAAGGGTCTAGTTGCGTGGCAAGATGATAACTTTTTATCTTTACAAGCCGCTCAACCATTTAAGCAAGCAAGCGTTGGCTTTACGGGTGTAAGTGATGGATTAAAAGAGTTAAAAGCATCGCAATCACTATCAACGACTTACCAAAATACTGGTGATAAGTCGGGTAATGTAAGTTTACTTGCAGAGCTTGGTGAAGTATCAAAAAACACCACCTTTGATTTAACGTTAAGCTTTGGTAACTCTGAAGCTGCAAGCTTAAAAGAAGGTCAAGCGAGTTTAAATCAAGGTTACCAAAAAGTGCTTGCAGCATATAACGGTGAAGGTGCTGCAATTGGTTGGCAAGACTATTTAGCAAGCCTTGAACCTTTGAGCACATTAACTAACAGCACCGCAGATAATGGTAAGTTGCTTTATACCAGCGCCATGGTGTTGAAAGCGCAAGAAGATAAAACCCATGCTGGTGCTTTAATTGCGTCATTGTCTAACCCTTGGGGTGAAACAGTGTCGGCTAAAACAGGCTCTACCGGTTATAAAGCGGTTTGGGTACGTGATTTCTATCAAGTCGCAATGGCATTTATGGCCATGGGTGATACACGTACCGCTAAAACAGCATTTGAATATCTAGAAAAAGTACAAGTAACAGATAACACGCCAGGCAATGGTGGTGACACGGGTTGGTTTTTACAAAAGACGCACGTTGATGGTGAGCTTGAGTGGGTAGGTGTTCAGCTTGACCAAACAGCAATGCCAATTATGTTAGCGTGGAAACTACATCAAGCAGGCGTACTTAGCGATCAAGAGCTCACAGATTGGTATGGCAAAATGTTAAAGCCAGCGGCTGATTTCTTGGTTGATGGTGGCCTTGCGAAAATTCTTTGGAATGACACACAAATCACACCGCCTGCTACGCAACAAGAGCGTTGGGAAGAACAAAATGGTTTCTCTCCATCAACAACTGCAGCGGTTGTTGCAGGCTTAGTCACGGCTGCTGATATCGCTAAAAAAGCAGGTGACACAAAAAATGCAGAGCGTTATCTAGCAACGGCTAAAACTTACAACAGTGAAATTGAAAGCACCATGTTTACGACTCAAGGTAACCTTAAGTCTGAAAACAGCGATGGTGAATATTTCATTCGTATTGGTCAAGACAAAGATCCAAACTCAACAACCACACTTAACGCCAATAATGGCCGTGAAGGCTTTGATAAAAAGCAAATCCTTGATGGTGGTTTCTTAGAGCTTGTACGTTACGGTGTTCGTGATGCACTTGCGCCAAGCATTGTAAAAACATTACCAGAATACGATGACGAGACCTTAGTCGATAATTTGCAAGTGCGTTACACCTTTAATTTTGCTGATGGCTCAGGTTCATACCCTGGTTACCGTCGCTATGGTAACGATGGTTACGGTGAAGATGAAGTGACAGGTAACAACTATGCCGAAGGTGGTAACAACACCCCTGGTCAACGTGGTCGTGTATGGCCGTTTTTCACCGGTGAGCGTGGCCACTACGAAATCGCTGCTGCAAACGCAACTAATAGCCTTGATGCGATGAAGCAACAAGTGATTAAAGACACCTATGTAAAAGGTATGGAAGCATTTGCCAATGAAGGCATGATGTTACCTGAACAAGTTTGGGATGGCGTAGGCAATAATAAAGGAGGCTATCAGCTAGGTGAGGGTACAAACTCAGCCACACCACTTGCTTGGACTCATGCTGAATATATCAAGTTACTCCGTTCAGTGAGTGATAAACATGTATGGGATCATTACCCTGTGGTTGAAAAAGCCCTCAAGTAATACCTTATTAATAAGCCGCAATTCATTTGCGGCTTTTTAGTTTAAATTTGAGTAGACATTATGTTTAAGAAATTAATTTGTTTAACCTTGATGCTATTTTCAGGTGTCACTTTTGCAAATGTGATAATCCCTGAGGTGTTAGAAGGGCATCTTGATGTTAAGAAAAACTTTAGTTCAAAGTATGTTGAGAGCCGTTTTTTAAATATCTGGTTACCACCAGGTTATAGCAACACACGTAAGTATGATGTTTTATATATGCATGATGGTCGAATGTTGTTTGATGCCAAAACAACATGGAATAAACAAGAATGGCAAGTTGATGAAGTTGCCGCGAAGTTAATTCAAAGCGGTAAAGTTAAGCCATTTATTGTTGTTGGCATTCCAAATGCGGTAGAAAATCGTCATAGCGAGTATTTTCCGCAAAAAGTATTTGAAAGTTTAGCAAAGCAAAAACAAGCAAATTTATATGAGTTAGAGAGGTATCCAGGGCAAAAGCTGTTTTACTCTAAGGTTTATTCAGACAACTATGCTCGCTTTGTTGTTGAAGAAGTCATTCCCTTTATTGAGAATAACTATTCAGTAAATAAAGGTTTTGAACATCGGTATATCGCAGGATCAAGCATGGGAGGGCTTATTTCTTGGTATACACTACTTCAATATCCTAATGAGTTTGCCGGCGCAATTTGTATGTCTACGCATTGGCCAGGGATTTTTACTTATGACAAACAAGTATTTACTGCTTTCAAGCAGTATATTTCTGACAATATTGGCAAACTAACAACACAAAAAGTTTACTTCGATTATGGAGATGGCACATTAGACTCCATGTATCCTGATCTTCAAAAACAAATTGATAATGTATTTATGCAACACGGTTATCCAGCTTCGTTATGGCAGAGTCAATATTTCCCAGGTGCGACGCATGCAGAAGTTGATTGGGCTAAGCGATTACAAATCCCACTTGAGTTTATGTTCAGAGTAAACGCGCAAGCACTGTAATAATTAATTGATTAAAAGAATCGAACTGCTTCTGCTAGGCTAAATGCCTGTATTAAAAGTATTTATAGCACGAAGCTATAACTATGAAGTAAAAACTTAATTACATACCTAATATTTATTGGGCATGGCTTTTGGTAAAAGGAAAAATAATGTTAAAAAACTAGCCTTATGTGGTTTGTTAGCAATAAGCACGCAAAGTAAAGCGGATGACTATTTGCTTTACTTTATGGGGGGCCAATCAAATATGGAAGGTTTTGGCTTTAATAAAGACTTACCTGCACAGTATGAAAAGCCAGTTGTAAATACCTTATTCTTTTTTGGTAACCCTGTTGCTGATGATGCATTAAATGGTGGCAAAGGTGTTTGGACTAATTTAATGCCTGGTTTTGGAACAGGGGCAAGATCGACAGAGCATTCAATTATTTTATCGGATAGATTTGGCCCTGAATTGAGTTTTGGTAAACGCTTATCTGAGCTAACGGGTAAGAAAATAGCCATTATCAAATATGCGCGTGGTGGCTCATCTATTGCGCTTGGGGCATCTGGTTTTGGTACATGGGGGCAGAACTATGCTGACAACACCAAGATCAACCAATGGGATAACTTTCAAACTACCGTAAGAGCTGCGTTAGCGAACAATGATATAGATGGTGATGGTGTAGCAGATACTTTAGTACCAGCAGGTATCATTTGGATGCAGGGTGAGGCCGATGCCTATCATGAACAAGCATCTAAGGTTTATTTAGCTAATTTAACAAGCCTGATGAATGATATGAAGATGACTTTTGGCAATAAGGAGTTACCAATCATTCTTGGCAGAATCGAAGACTCTGGTAAAACACCTGAAACACGCATGATGCCACATATTGAGAGTGTATGGAATGCTCAGAAAAAGTACGTTAAATCAAATGCTAATGCTCATTTAGTTGCCTTTGATGAGCCTGTCGAATTCATTGAAGATAAATGGCACTATAAAAGTAATTACTATATAAAACTAGGTAACCTTTTTGCAGAGAAAGCAGCCGAAACATTAGCTAAGTAAGTTTCTTTTAAATATCTAATTAAATAATTAAACTGCCGAATTAACCTCGGCGGTTTTTTGTTTATAATAGGGCCAAATTTGAAATGGAATTTACCATGAATCAGCAAAATTTTATTCTTGTTATACTTATTCTCATTGCTTTACCTGTGTGCTTAATTAAAGCTGAAGCAGCTGAACTTAAACCCTTCACTACAGATGGTTGCAGCTCTTTTCCTGATGGAACGATAGAACACAAAAACTTATGGTTAGCTTGCTGCACTGCCCATGATCTCGCTTATTGGCAAGGCGGTACTTTCAAGCAACGTGAGCAAGCTGATATAGATTTAAAAGAGTGTGTTGCACAAGTGGGTGAGCAAGAAATTGCGGTATTGATGCTTGCTGGTGTTAGAGTGGGTGGTACACCTTTTTTACCTACCAGCTTTCGCTGGGGTTATGGCTGGCCATACTCCAAGTTTTATAGCGAACTCACTGAGCAAGAGCGCTTACAAGTTGAAAGCCGTTTAGCAGAATACGCTGATACTGAACAGCATTAATACTTAATAAAGAGAATGGGCAGAGAGCAGTCTATTCGAGTTTTTATAATTATTTAAAATGGAGTTTGTAGATGATCAAAACAGCCGGGATGTTACTTTTATTATTTGCTCTTAATTCTCAAGCGGAAAGTTTTCAATCTAAACTTGTTGAGGCCGCCAAAGAGCGAACTGAACACTTTGTAGTTTATAACGGAAGTTATCGAAAAATAGACTATCCCAATGGTGATGTACCTAAGAATATAGGTGTATGTACCGACGTGGTTATACGTACTTACAGAGCTTTAGGAATTGATTTACAGGCGCTTGTATATGAGGATATGCGCGACAACTTTAGCTTATATCCTTCAAAACGAATTTGGGGCTTAACCAAACCAGATACCAATATTGACCATCGCAGGGTACCTAACCTACAAGTGTTTTTTGAAAGACATGGTGAAAGTCATGTTATTAGTAAAACAGCTGCTGACTATCAAGCAGGTGATATTGTGACTTGGGTTCTACCTAATAATAGGCCTCATATAGGTATCGTTACAGATGAACTATCGAAAGATAAATTAAGACCTCTGATTGTTCATAACATAGGCTGGGGTCCTAAAATGGAAGATATGTTATTCACTTACAAAATTACAGGGCATTACCGATATAAACCCTAACATACACACTAAGCTTCAATTAGTTACCACTTTAGTATACATTTAAGGTATTTATGTACCTTTATTGGGTTTGGTCTGATTTTTAACTTAAAGGGATTTAAATGAAAAATGTTAGTAAATGCATTGCCAGTATTTTGTTGCTACTTCCGACGACTATTTTTGCTTCTCAAGAAGTTGTGATTGAAAAGTCAGATAAATTTACCGAACTGTCAAAAGGCTTAAAGGTAAGTGTTAGAACTGGCCCTACTAAAAATGCCAAAATTTATGACTTTTCGACAAATAAAATTACCATCACTGATGAGCATGGTGCGCCTTTTCAACGTTACTATTTGCATATTGCCACAGCAGATAAAGAATGGGCCAAGGAAATTATTACGTTTGATGATAGAACAAATGTAATTGACTTAAATGCACTACTTTTTGGTTAATTAATAGACACTTCTGAACTAAAAAAAATAGACTCAGCGCATGCTTTTTCTTTATATAATCGTCTTGAAAATATTCTCTCGGAAGAATATGGCACATTTGAACAGGTTTACAATGATGGCCTTGCGGACTATTTAAATTATATGTCGATAGACGCCGGTTTTGAGAATTACATAGCAAGAACCGAGGGAGCGGGCGATAAACTCACAGAGTCACTAAAAGAAATAAAGCTGCCACCTCTTGTTGAGCACCAACAATTAATAAGTGAGTTTATTAAGGCTGTAAATCAAAAAGACAAAACATGGTTGTTGGCACAGCAAAGACCTAATTCCTCACAGCGAGACTCGGGAATTTATGCGCGCGGTTTAAACGTGCTGTTTGAGTATTTTGATAGCATAGGTAACCCTACAAAGTTCAATATTACCCGAGAAACAAAAGGTCGCTCCTATGACCGTAATTCAAATAAACACTTTATTGTTGAATTGCTTGAGCACAAAGGTCGACGAGATAAAATAGAGATGGAGTTTATGTTTGTAGATTCTTATGGTGGCCGCTTTATTGCTGAATACGATATTACAGGTGTTCGTTTTCGTTAAGTAACGGTTTTAAGTAAAGCAGAAAAGCCGCAGGTTACGAAAACGTGCGGCTTTGATATTTCTTGGTTACAGCCCTGCTTTTTTAGCGCGGGCAGCGTGTAGCTTTTTGTAACTTTCGATTAAACGAAGGTGCCTGTCTAAACCCTCAAGCTTCATGCTGGTTTCTGTTAAACCATAGAACATTACATCGCCGTTAATTGAGCCAACGACTGCATCCATCGTTTCTTGACCAAACATACGGGTGAAGCTATGAATGTAATCTTCAATCTCTAGGTCATCGCTGAGTGCGACTTCTAACGTTGCATGCATTGCTTGGTAGAATAGGCCGCGTTCAACAATGGTATTGTCGTTATACTGTAAGAATGCTTCAACAAGCTCCATTGCTGCTTCTAAATCACCAAGTGCTAGATAAATAAGTAGCTTCAGCTCAAGAATCGTTAACTGACCCCATACTGTGTTTTCATCAAACTCAATGCCGATTAAGGTGATGATATCAATGTAGTTATCTAGTTCACTTTCTTCTAAGCGCTCAACTAAATCAGCAAGTTGATCTTCTGATAAACGATGCAGGTTTAAGATATCTTCACGGAAGTTAAGTGCTTTATTGGTATTGTCCCAAATCAAGTCTTCCACTGGATACACTTCTGAGTAATCAGGCACTAAAATGCGACATGCAGTACCAAGATCTGAGAATTCAGCAATGTAAGCTTCTTTACCTAAACTTTCTAATATACCGAATAAGCTCTCAGTTTCTTCCTCATTGCTACCAGAGAAATCCCACTCTACAAAATCATAATCGTGTTTAGCGCTGAAGAAACGCCATGAGATCACGCCCGTTGAATCAATAAAGTGCTCTACAAAGTTTTCCGGCTCAGAAACTGCCATACTATTGAACGTTGGCTTAGGTACATCGTTTAAGCCTTCAAAGCTTCTGCCTTGTAATAACTCAGTTAAGCTGCGCTCTAACGCTACTTCAAAGCTTGGGTGCGCACCAAAAGAGGCAAATACACCGCCTGTTTTAGGGTTCATGAGTGTTACGCACATCACAGGGAACTGACCACCTAGCGAGGCGTCTTTTACTACAACAGGGAAACCTTGTTCTTCAAGACCATTAATACCCGCAACAATACCTGGGTATTTATTTAAAACATCCTTTGGTACGTCTGGTAAAACTATTTCTTGCTCAATGATTTGACGTTTAACGGCACGCTCGAAAATTTCAGATAAACATTGTACTTTTGCCTCAGCAAAATTGTTACCTGCACTCATCCCATTACTTAAGAATAAGTTTTCAATTAGGTTTGAAGGGAAATAAACCGTTTCACCGTCTGACTGGCGAACATAAGGAATCGAACAAATGCCACGTTCTTTATTACCAGAGTTGGTATCTATTAGGTGTGAGCCGCACAGCTCACCATCTGGATTATAAATTTCACGGGTATAGTCATCTAAAATGCCCTCAGGTAAAGAGTCATCGTCAGTCAATGCAAACCACTTTTCATTTGGGTAATGAACAAACGCGCTATTAGCAATGTCTTCGCCTAAGAACTGGTCGTTATAGAAGAAGTTACAGTTTAAGCGCTCAATAAATTCGCCTAAAGCTGAGCATAGTGCGCTTTCTTTCGTTGCACCCTTACCATTGGTAAAACACATAGGCGAAGCTGCATCACGAATATGAAGTGACCATACATTTGGCACAATATTACGCCAAGAAGAAATCTCGATTTTCATCCCTAACTCTTCAAGGATGGCCGTCATATTTGCGATGGTTTCTTCAAGTGGTAAGTCTTTACCTAAAATAAAGGTATTACTGTCATCACCGGGTTTTGCCATCAGCATTGCTTGCGCATCAGCTTCGATGCTTTCAACAGTATCGATCTTAAATTCAGGGCCAGTTTGAATAACACGTTTAACTGTGCAGCGCTCAACAGAGCGTAAAATACCTGTGCGATCTTTCTCTGAAAGGCTTTCTGGTAACTCAACCTGAATTTGAAAAATTTGGTTATAGCGGTCTTCAGGGTCAACGATATTGTTTTGCGCAACACGAATACCATCTGTCGGGATATCGCGTGAATTACAATACACTTTAATAAAGTAAGCCGCACACAATGCAGAAGATGCTAAAAAGTAATCGAATGGACTTGGTGCAGTGCCATCACCTTTATAGCGAATAGGTTGGTCTGCAATGACAGAGAAATCATCAAACTTGGCTTCAAGTCTGAGGTTGTCGAGAAAATTAACTTTAATTTCCATTAAAAAATTCCACCTTTGTGCGCGTTGTTATCTAAAGCATTGTTAGCCAGATAAGCATTTTCAACATAATAGGTGTAATTATCTGCTTTTTCGAAGTAATAGTCTTGGGTAAATCGAAAAAAAACTGATTTTAATGCAATAAGTGTCTGGTTAGGGAGGGAGTAGGCGATAACAAAGCTGTTATCGCTAAAAATTAAACACTTGAACCGCGAATAATTAACCGAGGTGGTAAAAGGGTATTCTCGACATCTTCACCACGAATAAGTTTGAGCAGGTTATCGACCAACATTTGTCCGGCGAGGGTGGTGTCTTGCTGAACAGTGGTAAGTGGTGGGTTTACAAAGCTGGCAACCGCAATATTATCAAAGCCAACAACGTGCACATCATCAGGAACCTTTATTTTTGCTTCTTTCAAGGCGCGAATAGCTCCAATCGCAATAAGGTCACTGGCAGCAAATAATGAGTTAAAACGAATGTTATTTGCTAAGAGTGAACGAGTCGCGTGATAGCCTGATTCTTCTGTTGAAATAGCATTTGCCATCTTACGTTCGTTTAAATTAACGCCCTTGGCTAGAAATGCATCTTTAAAGCCTTGGTAGCGAGCAAAAAATTCTGGACTATGCTCAGATGCATCGCCGATAAATGCACAATCGGTTCTTCCTGTTGCGAGTAAATGTTCAGCCGCTAATTTACCACCGCCGTAGTTATCACAGCTCACAGTTAAATCTGGGCGGTTATCTACACTGGCACCCCAACAGACAAATTTAGTGTGCTGATCTATTAGGGTTTTAAATTTAGGTTGATAATCAAGGTAATCACCATAACCAAGCAGTATTAAGCCATCTGCACGATGGCTGTCTTCGTAATCGGCTTGCCAATCAGAGCTGCTTGACTGAAACGATACCAGTAAGTCGTAGCCTTCTTTTGCACAGGCTCTGGTTATACTACCTAGCATCGCCAAAAAGAAAGGGTTTATTTGTGATTCATCCGAAGTGGGATCTTCAAATAATAACAGGGCGAGGGTGCTACTTTGCTGTGTTCTTAAGTTACTGGCATTTTTATCAACTTTGTAGTTGAGCTGCTTGGCTACCTCATGAACACGTCGACGGGTTTCTTCGTTGACCAAAGGGCTATTTCGCAGCGCGCGAGACACGGTTGACTGCGACACACCCGCATAATGTGCAATGTCAAAAGATGTCGCCTTACCTTTCATATGGTTACCAAATAACAGAACTAGTAATTGCCATTTTCGGCTATTTAATATTTTTTTCAAGCTATTTGTGACAAGCAGCGAGAGTGTGACTGTTCTGTACACAGTTAGGTATTTTTTATGTGTTTATAAATGCCTTTTCGATACTTAATACGCAGGTTTTCTCATTAAATACGTATGCATGCACAAATAATGAAAATTTTTATTGATCCAAATCTGACACCGGTGTCATAATGTCACTGTTTTATCATTTTGTTGTCAAAACGTATTTGGCTGCCCATTCATTTGGGCAGCATTTTTTTAATACAAAAGATAGCTTCTTTGAGGCAATGACCCAAAGTTTAGCAGACACGGTGGCTTTGCCATTGAAAACTAGAAAAATAAGCGGCAACTAGCTTAGACAAATAGAGAAAACATCATGAACACACAGACAACCACAGAATTCGCTCCTATTCTTGTTGCCGATATCGGCGGCACTAACGCTCGTTTCGCTTTAATCACTGACTTTAATGCACAAACTAACCAGTTTGTTATCGAGCACAATTTAACTTTTCCAAGTGCAGATTTTGGCTCTTTAGAAAGTGCGATTAACCAGTACTTTAGTCAAATTTCGTTTCCAAAGCCAAGCCGTGCATGTTTAGCAGTAGCTGGCCCGATTAAAGCAGGTCAAGTTCACTTAACTAACCTTGGCTGGCACTTTAACGTTGCCGATTTAAAGGCTGAGTTTTCATTTGAGCAACTTGAAGTAATCAACGACTTTGCAGCATTTGCTTATGCGGCACCTTATTTAGATGATTCGCAAAATATGGCTGTTAAAGCAGGTCAGGCGGATGAAAATGCGAATATCGCAGTTATGGGGCCTGGTACAGGTTTTGGTGCTGCATGTTTAGTTCGCACATCACAAGGCAGTGCTGTTCTTAGCTGTGAAGCAGGGCACATTACCCTTGCAGCTGTCACAGACTTAGACCGTAGGCTGATTACTGAGCTTAAAAAGCAATTAAATCATGTTTCTGTGGAGACTGTGTTCTCAGGCCCTGGTATTGCTCATTTATATGGCGCTATGGCTGCGGTAAAAGGCGTAGAAGCGAAGAATTTAGATGCAGCACAAATTAGCGAGCTTGCAACCACTGGTCAATGCGAAGTCTGTGATGCAACACTCAATCAATTTTGTGATTGGATTGGTAGTGTAGCAGGGGACTTAGCCCTGACATTTGGCGCATTAGGTGGCGTATTTATTGGTGGTGGTATTTTACCTCGTATGCAACAACGTTTATTATCTAGTCGATTTGTTGAACGTTTTGCAGACAAAGGCATTATGTCGCAATATACTTCACAGATCCCTGTTACGCTTGTAACACAAGACAACATTCCATTCATTGGTGCTGCTGCGTGTATACATGTTAAAAGTAACGCGTAATTAGCAGTTGGATGTAGAGCGGATGAAGAAAGTAACCATCAACAGTGTCGCCAGCTATGCCGGTGTATCGAAAAAAACAGTATCTCGCGTGCTTAACAATGAGCCAAACGTGAGTGATGCAACGCGCGAAAAAGTACTTAAAGTTTTTAAAGAGCTCGATTACACGCCAAACCCAATAGCTAGAGGTTTAGCACAAAACCGTAGTTTTATTATTGGTTGCTTGTACGATAATCCGAGTAAAAGCTATATTACCCGGGTGCAAACTGGTGCCTTAGCGGCGTGCCATGAACTTAACTACAACTTATTGATCCATCCTTGCGAATTACGCGGTGATGAATTAATTAGTAACATTGAGCAATTAATTCAAACTTCTCGTTTAGACGGTATTGTATTGACCCCGCCATTTTCAGATTTTCCTGAACTTGTAAGCTTTTTAAAGTCGAAAAAGATCCCGTATGCTCGCGTCGCATCAGCAGTACTTGAAGACGACTCTATTTCGGTGAGAAGTAACGACGAGCAGGGGGCTTTTGAAATAACAGAGCATCTTATCAAGCTGGGTCATAAAGAAATTGCCTTCATTAAAGGTCACCCTGATCACAGTGCCACAGAGCAGCGTTTTAAAGGTTATCGAAGAGCGCTTGCGTCAAATGGTATTGAGTTTGATGAACGCTTAGTTGAAGAAGGTAACTTCAGTTATCACTCTGGTGTTGATAGTGCCCGTACAATTTTAGATTTAAACCCTCGCCCAACAGCGGTATTTGCTTCAAATGACTACATGGCAGCAGCAGTATTAAAGCTTGCTACACAAATGCAGTTAAGAGTGCCAGATGATATTTCTATTGCAGGGTTTGATAACGCACCAATTGCACGTCATATCTGGCCGGGGTTAACGACCATTGCACAACCGGTTGAAGAGATGACTCAGCAAGCAGTTAAGCAATTGATCACTCATATTGGTGATCCACAAGAGTCGCCTTATCAAGTAACCCTTGAAGCAAAACTCATTACTCGAGAGTCGACAGCAGAAAATAAATAAATTTCATCTTGTTTTTTCACAGTAGCCCGAGAATGAGTGACGCGTTCTCGGGCTTTTTTATTTTCAATCTAAAAATTGCATTTTTATGATCTAAGTTGCTGTTTTTAAATAAAGCTCACAACAAAACCTTTCTTATGCATACACCTTTAATCGTGGTGCTTCACATGAATTCTACTCATATTCTACTAAAATTAAATTGTTCATTATTTGGTCATTTAAAAAAATTAAACTAAATTTAACAGATAAGGTTGACACCGGTGTCACAGTCATGAGTTAATACAGTGACACCGGTGTCAGGTTGGTTGTGAGAGACAGCCTGTCAGCGTACCTTTGAACGGGTAAATCAAAGTTGCTCAGTACAATTATTTTCGTGGAGTCTGTAATTGTTACTGAGCCTTTATCCTCTAACTATAGAGATGAGTCGAATTTATATGTTGCATCCTCGTATCCAAGAAGTCACCGAACGCGTTATCGAACGCAGTAAAGAGACCCGCCAAGCTTATTTAGAGCGAATCGCGCACGCAAAAAAACAAACAAGAGTTCGTGCAGGTTTAGGCTGTGGTAATATTGCACACGTTATGGCTGCTTGTAGCAGCGATGACAAAGCTCGCTTAAAAGCAGACGAGCAACCAAACCTAGCTATCATCAACGCTTATAACGACATGCTTTCTGCGCATGTTCCTTACAAAGATTATCCGGAAATCATCAAAAGCCTTGCCACTAAGTTCGATGCTACAGCACAAGTTGCTGGCGGCGTACCAGCTATGTGCGACGGTGTTACTCAAGGCCGTGATGGTATGGAACTATCATTGTTCTCACGTGATGTGATTGCAATGTCTACAGCGGTTTCTTTATCGCATGACGTGTTCGACGGTGTTTTCTGTTTAGGTGTGTGTGACAAGATTGTCCCTGGACTTCTAATAGGTGCCTTATCATTTGGTCATTTACCAACGTATTTCTTACCAGCAGGTCCAATGCAATCGGGTATCCCGAATAAAGAAAAAGCCCGTGTTCGTCAAAAATTTGCACAAGGCTTAGTAAGTCGCGAAGAGCTGTTAGAAGCTGAAAGCGCATCGTATCACAGTGCGGGTACGTGTACTTTCTACGGTACCGCTAACTCGAATCAAATGTTAATGGAAATCATGGGTCTACATTTACCAGGTAGCTCTTTCATTAACCCTTACACAGAACTTCGTGATGGTTTAACAGGTCATGCTGTCGAAACCATGTTAAAGCAGTTAATCGAAACAAAAGATGCTAACAGCCTTGCTGACGTAGTGAGTGAAAAAACAATTATTAATGGTTTAGTTGGCTTGTTATCAACAGGCGGCTCAACAAACCACGCAATCCACCTAGTAGCAATCGCGAAAGCTGCGGGTGTAATCCTTACTTGGAAAGACATGGCTGACTTATCAGAAGTTGTGCCACTTCTTACACGTATTTACCCGAACGGCTCAGCAGATGTAAACCACTTCCAAGCAGCCGGCGGTATGGGCTTTTTAATGAAGCAACTACTGAGCAAAGGTTACTTACATAACGACGTGAAAACGATTGTAGGTGATGGCTTAGAAGCATACACCACAGAGCCAATGCTAGATAAAGATTCATCAGTGATCATGACTAACAGCACAGGCCCAAGCAAAGTTAAATGGGTAGCGTGTCCTGAAAAGTCACATGATGAAGAAGTATTACGTCCGATTGATAACCCGTTTAGCAAGCAGGGTGGTTTACAGCTTCTTACAGGTAACCTTGGCAAAGCCGTTATCAAAGTATCTGCAGTGGCTGAATCTCACCAAGTTGTTTCTGCACCAGCTAAAGTATTTAGCTCACAAGGTGAGTTACAAGAAGCGTATAGCCGCGGTGAGTTAAATACAGACTTTATTGCTGTAATTAAAGAGCAAGGTCCGAAGGCGAAAGGCATGCCTGAGCTTCACAAATTAACGCCAGTAATGGCAACACTACAAGACCAAGGCTACAAAGTGGCGATTGTGACAGACGGTCGTATGTCGGGTGCATCAGGTAAAGTTCCTGCT
The DNA here is from genome assembly GCF_005887195.1 of Pseudoalteromonas sp. S1650. Classification (NCBI taxonomy): domain Bacteria; kingdom Pseudomonadati; phylum Pseudomonadota; class Gammaproteobacteria; order Alteromonadales; family Pseudoalteromonadaceae; genus Pseudoalteromonas; species Pseudoalteromonas sp. S1650. The sequence goes on from NZ_PNDF01000016.1 coordinate 159,178, forward strand.
GCAATCCACTTAGCACCAGAAGCGGTTGAAGGTGGTGTAATCGCAAAAATTCACGAAGGTGACTTAGTGACGCTTGATGCACCAGCGGGTGTATTGAAAGTACACGTAAGCGATGAAGAATTAGCAAAACGTGAATTACAACTTAGCCAACCAAGCCAAACATATGGTACAGGCCGAGAGTTATTCGCAGGTTTCAGAAATATAGTAAGTAGTGCAGACCTTGGCGCAAGTGCCTTTGGTTTAGAATAATAATACGCCGTTACTGGGCTATGAGGAACAAACAATGAGCATTGAGAAAATTTTATCATCGGCACCTGTGGTACCGGTTGTTGTTATCGAAAAACTTGAAGATGCAGCACCACTTGCACGTGCGCTTTATAACGGTGGCTTAAAAGCACTAGAAATTACTTTACGTACGCCGATTGCGGCAGAAGCTGTAAAGCTAATGAAAGAAGCCGTACCAGAAGCATACGTTGGCACAGGTACCGTGGTTGATAAAGCGACATTTAATGCATCTGTTGAAGCCGGTGCTGACTTCATGGTTAGCCCAGGTGTAAACGACGAATTATTAGCACTGGCTAAAGACACTGATATTCCATTTTTACCAGGTGCAGCAACACCAAGTGAAGTAATGAAATTAGCAAGCCATGGCTTTAAGTTCTTAAAGTTCTTCCCTGCAGAAGCAGCGGGTGGCACAGCAATGCTGAAATCAATTGGTGGTCCTTTACCACAAGTAACATTTTGCCCTACAGGCGGTATTAGCCTTGAAACAGCACCTAATTACCTGGCACTTAAAAATGTAATCTGTGTAGGTGGTACTTGGATGTTAGATAAACAACTTATTGAAAACAAAGACTGGCAAGCCATTGAAGCGCTTGCTCGCCAAGCAAGTGAAGTAAAATAATTAACGGGAGATATTAGAATGATTAATGTTGCAATTAATGGCTATGGACGTATCGGTCGTAACGTATTACGTGCCCTTTATGAGTCAGCTCAAAACAACGAAATCAAAATCGTTGCAATCAACGATTTAGCACCAGCAAATGTTAACGCGCATTTAACTCAATTTGACTCAGTACACGGTCAATTTTCTCAAAAAGTAACACTTGCTGAAAACACTATGCTAATTGGTAATGACGAAATTACCCTTACGCAAGAGCGTGATCCTGCAAACTTACCTTGGAAAGCACTAAACGTAGATATCGTTTTAGAATGTACTGGTTTATTCACTTCACGTGACGCAGCGGCTAAACACATTGAAGCGGGTGCTAAAAAAGTTATTGTTTCTGCACCTGGTACTGACATGGATGCAACAGTTGTTCACGGTGTTAACAGCGAAGTATTAAACGCTGACAGCAACATCATTTCAAATGCATCATGTACAACAAACTGTTTAGCACCGATTGCAAAAGCAATCAACGACACAGTCGGTATCGAGCAAGGTAGCATGACAACAATTCATGCTTACACAAACGACCAAAACTTATCTGACGTTTATCACCCAGACTTATACCGTGCACGTAGTGCAACTCAGTCAATGATCCCAACGAAAACAGGTGCAGCTAAAGCTGTTGGTTTAGTACTTCCTGAACTTGCGGGTAAACTTGACGGCATGGCAGTACGTGTACCAACAATCAACGTTTCTTTAGTAGACTTAACGTTTGTTGCTAAGCGTGAAACAACTGCAGCAGAAATCAACGAAGTCGTTAAAGCAGCATCAGAAGGTGCAATGCAAGGTATTCTTGAGTATAACGAACTACCGCTTGTTTCTATCGACTTTAACCACAATCCTGCGTCTTCAATCTTCGATTCTACCCAAACTAAAGTAGATGGTAAGCTTGTTAAAGTGATGGCTTGGTACGACAACGAGTGGGGTTTCTCAAACCGCATGTTAGACCAAGTTAAAGCGCTAGGTCAGTTCTTATAATAGAACAGTAAAAGTTTAAGCTTTATCCAACAAAGCCACGTTTATCGTGGCTTTTTTGGTTTTTGCTGGATAAAAGTATTTATTCACAGTATCTTATCTTTAAACATTTTTAGGGACAGATGATGAATAAATTTTTAATACCTTTATGCCTCTTGTTAGTGTCTTGCTCATCCACACAAGACAAAAACCTACCCGATTTTAATATTCCCAAAGATGTGATAACAAAAGCAAAAGACGACTTCAGACGATCTGATGATAAAATTTTATTTATGATGATGGTTAATCAAGCGGGTGATGTTGTCAAAGTTAGTGTATTGGATAATAAACTGCAAAATAAGCAATTCTTAAATATGTTTAAAAAGAATATGTATAACCTTAAATATCCAAAAGCTCAGCAAGGCGATCCTGAATTTAGAGAATTCATTTTACCATTTGGTGTAAAAACTGAAGTAGAATTCTATGGTTAATCCCAGTTTATGAGGAAAATAATGAAAAAAATCTTATTAACTACTTCACTCTTTTTAACGTCGTTACTGCCTAGTTATGTTTCAGCATCAGAAGAAGCACATCAACTTGCAGTGTGTTTAACTGATTCACTAAATGGCAAAGAACGAAAAAACCTCGCTAAGTGGATTTATCTAGGTATGTCGACACACAGTATAATTAAGCCTTTCTCGAATGTGACAGAGCAAGATATGGATGACACTAATCGCTATGTTGGTGCATTAGTTACGCGTTTATTAACCGAAGACTGTCCAAAGCAAGCAAAAGCGGCGATTGAAGTCGGTGGTCAGGGAGCAATGGAAAACGCATTCGGTATTGTCGGTGAAGTTGCAATGCAAGAGTTAATGGCTGAACCAAGTGTGGGTAATGCTTTAGGTGCATTTGATAAATACCTTGATCAAGATAAGTTTGATAAAGCATTTCAGTAATAGTTAAAGGCTTATTCTTTTATAAGCCTATTTCGTTTCATAAGGATATGGATGTTCAATAAAATTAAACAGTTATTCGCTAATAAGGTATATAGGTCAATTGCATTGGTTTTAGTCATTCTCATTGCAGGGCCTGAGTTAATGATGGGGTATGAGCTCATGGCGCTACTTGAGTTTTTAGGCCCATCGACATTTGTGCTTATTCATTTGGCTGGAATAAAGCTTTATCTGGTAAGGCTAAAAAACGCTTTCATGAGGTTTGAAAGACATAGTTTGTGCTATAGGGCAAAGGCTTCGCACATTATTGACATGCCTGCGTTGATTATTCATTACTTACCTGAACGCAGTTTCGTTTTGGTTTTTTTGAGCTTGGTCTCAATTTGTTGTATACACATGTTTGTGATGGCTTAACGTATATTTGTTCCTAAATTCTTCTGTGTTATGCTGCAAAAAATTGATAAATGGATTTTATATCATGACAGGTCTTTATCATCGGCTATTTAGAGCTGAGCAGTTTCAAGTGGGTGAGGGCAATATCAGTGGTTATATTGCTTGCTTCTTAGCGGTATTATCCTGTTTAGGGGTATTAGCTTTTCATTTTCCAGAGTACTTAACGACCCCAGAGCTCAGGCAAAACTACAGTGTCAAGTTTTTACGCCAGCTGATGTTTGTGGCATTAATTATTTCAGGCAGTTTAGGGTTGTTGAATTTTGTTCGTAATACTAATAAACGGCTCGGTGCAACGGCTTGGGTGTTGATCTTGCTTGCTATTGCATTTGGTGGGCCGAATGTTGAAGTGGGCGACTTTAGAGATAATACGCCGTACTTGGGGCTTGATTGGTTCATTCTTGACTTACTTGGCTCCACACTGATTTTTATTCTAATTGAGAAGCTGCTGCCGCACCGTAAAGAGCAAAAAATTCTCCGTACTGAGTGGCAGGGTGATTTAAATCATTTCTTTGTTAATCACTTAATTATTGGTTTTGTGTTGCTGGCAACCAATCAGTTCGTGCATCATGCATTTGGCTGGGCTGTGTCTGATACAGTGCAAGGCTTTATTATTCAACTGCCATTTTTACTCCAATTATTTTTAATCATTTTAGTGGCTGATTTAATGCAGTACTTTGTGCATAGGGCTTATCACGAAGTGCCCCTGCTTTGGCGTTTTCATGCCGTGCACCACAGTGCAAAAGAGATGGATTGGCTTGCTGGCTCTCGTCAACATATTTTAGAAATACTCGTGACGCGCAGCTTAGTGCTTACGCCAATTTTTGTGCTCGGCTTTCCATCGGATGTCATTAGCTTATATGTCATTATTGTTGGCTTTCAGGCTGTGTTTAACCACGCTAATGTTCGGGTAAAATTTGGATGGTTAAAGTATGTACTGGTTACCCCTCAGTTTCATCATTGGCATCATTCATCTGATAAAGCGGCCATTGACCGTAACTATGCTGCGCATTTTTCTTTTTTAGATTATCTATTTGGCACGGCAGTCAAAGGTCAAGCAGAGTGGCCCGATAAATATGGAGTGGTTGGCGATTACATGCCAGAAGGTATGTTAAAGCAGCAGGTGTTCCCGTTTAAAAAGCAAAAATAAAGCCTCACAGAGGCTTTATTTATTATTACCTATACTCATAATCGCGAAACTAGCTCAGAAAAGCGAGGGCGTTTGTCTGAGTTGAGTCCTAAGCACTCTTGAACGATGTCAGAAAGCATCGTGGTAATGTCGTTTTGTTCAGTGACTACAGTCAGTAAATCATCGATGAAATAACCAAGAGCGCGTACTTCAATGCCTTCTAATCGCTGCTGTTGATCAGGCGTCAGCATGGATAAGTCTGTTGCTGCACCAAAGTCACCAAATAATAACTCGCCCTGTGAATTGATCATGCTGTTATGGGCATAAATGTCACCATGGCTTACTTGCTTTTGATGTAAATGGGCGAGGGTACTTGTCATTTGCTTAACGATTTTTAGCACCATTTCTGGCGCGTACTGGCAGTTGTCTTCGAAGGTATCACGGGTACAGCTTGCAAGGGAGGGTGGCAAACCAAGATTCGTGAACTCTTTACTGATAAGCTCCATCACTAAACCAAGTTGTGACTCTTCATCGACATAGCCCAATGCTTTAATGAGATTTGGATGCTCACTGGCTTTTAAACAACAATTTAGCTCATCGAGTGGATAGCCATCACTGGTGATCTCGCCTTTAAATAACTTAAGGGCAACAGGACGTTGATGCCAATTAGCTAAGTGAATAACCCCAGACGCACCTTGGCCAATCTGCTTTTTAACTTCGATTTCATCCAGTGTGATTTTGCTAAACTGCTCGCAGTGTAAGCTAGTTGAGCGATTTAAATCGTTACCAGAGAAGGCAAGCCAAGCAAGTTTCGGTAAAGCTAAAAGCCAATCTTCAACTTTTGTAAGCTTATTGGCACTTAAACGTATTAGCTCAAGCTCGTTACAATTAGCCATTGAAGCTGGTAAATGAGTTAACTGATTACCTGCCAGTGCGAGCTTTTTAAGCTTGCTGTACTCACCAAATGAATCAGGTAAAGCGGGGATTTGATTATCCGTTAAGATCAGCCATTCAATCTGCGTTGGCAAACAGTGCGCTTTAAATTCAGTAATTTGATTACCTTTAAATGCCACCATGATTAAGTTTGGGCATTGTCTTAGCACGTCTGGAATATGTTTAAACTGATTAAATGATAAAAACAGCCGTTTGAGATTTTTTAATTTGTAAAAATCGTCAGGTAAATCACTTAGCTGGTTATTAGATAAATCGAGGATTTCTAACGTATCGGCTAGAGTATAAATTTCTTTTGGGAACTCGGTTAGTTTTGCAACAAGCTGAATCCGTGTACAACCTTGTAGAGAACCGGCTTTTAACTCTTCGAGGGTATTCAATGTTGATTCCTTTGGGCTAAAAGGCCAACTTGGTTGGCCTTTTTAATTAAAACTGTGCGTTATGGTAAACGTTTTGTACGTCGTCACAGTCTTCTAGCATGGCTAAAAAGCGTTCCATGACTTCAACGTCTTCACCTTCAATGGGTGCTTCTACTTGCGGCACAAAAGCAATTAGATCTTCGTGGAAATCAGTAATTCCCATTTCTTCAAGTGCTGTACGGGTGTTGTTGTATTCAGTGTGTGGCGCGAATACCGTCACTTTACCGTCTTCAACTTCTACATCCGTTACATCTACATCAGCCATCATTAGCGCTTCTAAAACAGCTTCGTCATCATCACCATCAAATACAAAAATAGCGAGGTGATCAAATAAGTGTGATACTGAGTTTTGCGCGCCAATTTTTGCATTTGCTTTAGTAAAACAAACACGTACGTCAGCGAATGTACGTTTGTTGTTGTCGGTTAAACAGTCAACAATGATCATACAGTTACCCGGGCCGTAACCTTCATAGCGAGTTGCTACATAATCTTCGCCGCCACCGCCTTTGGCTTTATCGATTGCACGCTCAATCACGTGCGTAGGTACTTGGTCTTTCTTAGCACGCTCAATTAAGCGACGAAGCGCTAAGTTGCCATCGGGATCAACACCACCATTCTTAGCGCAGATATAAATTTCTTTTCCGTACTTTGAATAAACTTTGGTTTTTGCACCCGCAGTTTTTGCCATTGAGTCTTTTTTGTTTTGATAAGCTCTGCCCATCTGCGTGTTGCCTTTTTGTTATAGATAAAAATAAAGCGGTTATTCTAATCATTTAACCTACTAGTTAACAGTGTTTATTCTTCGCTTTGCTGTAACTGCCACATTCGTGCGTATTCACCATTCGCTGCAAGCAGTTGATGGTGCTGACCTTGCTCAACAACCTGTCCTTGTTTCATAACAATAATTTTGTCTGCGTCAGTAATTGTTGATAAACGATGTGCAATAACCAAGCTGGTATGTCTTTGTGCGACTTCACGCATCGCGCTGAGAATGGCTTGCTCTGAATGCGAATCTAGCGCCGATGTTGCCTCATCAAATAATAAAATGGGTGAACCTTTTAAAATGGCTCTAGCAATTGCAATGCGTTGTTTTTCACCGCCCGACACTTTTAAACCGCGCTCACCAACAAGGGTTTTATCACCTTTATCTAGGCTGGCAATAAATCCATCTAAATGGGCAAGGCTTATGGCTTTATCAATTTCATCTTCGCTTGCTGTTGGGTTTCCGTAGGCGATATTTTCGCGAATGCTGGTATTAAATAGCACGGTATCTTGCGGTACGATGGCAATAGCTTGGCGCAAACTTTCAAGTGTCACTGTGTTGATTGCTTGCTCATCGATATAAATTTTACCCGCATCCACATCATAAAAACGGTAGAGCAGGCGGCTTAGAGTGCTTTTACCTGCGCCACTGGCACCCACAATCGCCACTTTGCTGCCAGAAGTAACCTCAAAGCTTAAGTTATTTAAAATTGGCCGTTGTTTGTCGTAACTAAACGACACATTTTCAAATCGAATAGCTGCTTTGGTTGCATTTAATGGTTTTGCATCTTTGTCATCGCTAATGGCGGCTTTGCGATTTAACAGCCCCAGCATATTTTCAAGGTCAGTCAGCGCACGGCGTATCTCACGATAAACAAAACCTAAAAAGTTAAGTGGTAAAAATAACTGGATCATATAAGCATTGATCATCACAAGCTCACCTATTGTCAGCTCTTTATTGACCACTGAGCTGGCACCGAGCCACATTAGCGCTGTTATAGCCGTGGCTATAATAAGTGCTTGTCCTGAATTAAGTGCCAGTAACGATAAACGATTTTTAAGCCTCGCTTGCTCCCATTTAGCTAAAAAGCCGTCGTAGGTGCTCGCTTCATACTGTTCATTGTTGAAGTACTTAACGGTTTCGTAATTTAGTAAGCTGTCGATTGCACGGGTGTTTGAGTTGTTATCGGCAGCATTTGCTTCACGAATAAATCGGTTACGCCACTGAGTTACAATCACAGTAAAAGCAATGTAACTAGCAACCGCAATTAATGTGACCAGTGCAAACCATGGTGAAAACAAGGTCGCAAAAATAATCGCTACTGTGATTATTTCAAATAGGGTTGGCACAATATTAAACATTAAAAAGCGCATTAAAAAGCTGAGGCCACTTGTACCACGCTCTATATCGCGGCTGATACCACCTGTTTGCCTATCCAGGTGAAAAGCAAGTTCTAAACTATGCAAGTGTTTAAAAACTTTTAGGCCAATATGGCGCATAGCGTGCTCTGTAACACGGCCAAATAATGCATCGCGTACTTCACCAAAAAATACACTGGCAAAGCGCAGCAAACCATAAGCGATGAGTAAGGCAATAGGAACACTTAATAGCGGGTTGATACTCGCATCAACCGCGTCAATTATTTCTTTTAGTGCCCAAGGCATCAGCAATGTGGCGCCTTTTGCAGCAATAAGCGCTAAGACGGCTAAAATAACGCGGCCTTTAAAGGTCATTAAATAGGGCCAAAGTGTTTTGATGCTTTGTGATAGGTTCATTGCATCAGGCGATCTCGTTACCTGTTCTTTGCGGCTCATTCCACGCATTGGGCTCTCTTGAATCAATTTGATAAAAATAGGCAAAAGCTTTCGTGTTTTAGGCAAGTGTACTTTGCTAAATTACCTCTATACTGAGTGCAGTATACACCAGCGCATTAGCAAATTAGTTAAATGCATGAGTTAAACACGAAGAAAATTAAGGAGTAAGCATGAAAACCGTCGGTTATGCAGCACATGATTCTGAAAAACCATTAGAGCCGTATCATTTTGAACGCCGTGCACTTCGTGATGAAGATGTATCAATTGAAATTCTGTATTGTGGCGTGTGCCATTCTGACTTACACACGGCAGAAAACGACTGGGGCTGGACTCAGTACCCAGTGGTACCAGGCCATGAAATCGTTGGTCGTGTTCTTGAAGTAGGTAGCGGCGTTACTAAATACAAAGTGGGCGATAATGTTGCTGTGGGTTGTATGGTTGATAGCTGTTTAAGCTGTGACCAGTGTCATCACGGTGAAGAGCAGTTTTGTCGCGAAGGGATGGTAGGGACCTACTCAGGACAAGATCGCATTAGCGGTGAACTCACTCAAGGTGGTTATTCAAAACACATTGTGGTGCGTGAAGAGTTTGTATTGAGTGTGCCAGAAGGCTTAGACCTTGCTAAGTGTGCGCCAATTCTATGTGCGGGTATCACAACGTATTCGCCACTACGCACGTGGAATGTCGGCCCTGGTAGCCGTGTTGGTGTGATTGGTTTAGGTGGTTTAGGCCACATGGCAATTAAAATCGCAGCTGCAATGGGCGCACATGTTACGGCTATTAGCCGCAGTGATAAGAAAAAACAGCAGGTTTTATCTTATGGCGCAAAAGATTTATTGGTATCGAGCGATGAAGCTGCCATGCAAGCGCATGCTAATCAATTTGATGTGATCATTAACACTATTCCGGTAAAACACGACTTTACGCCGTATATTCCGCTTTTAGATATTGATGGTACGCAAGTATTGGTTGGTCAAGTAGGTGAGCTTGCTGAGTCTAACTCAGTGCCATTATTAATGGGGCGTCGCCGTGTTGCTGGCTCATTGATTGGCGGTATTGCTCAAACTCAAGAAATCCTCGATTTCTGTGCGTTACATAATATTCTGCCAGAAGTCGAAATGATTAAAATGGACCAAATTAATGACGCATTCGATAAGTTAAAGCAAGGTGATATGGCCTCACGCTTTGTAATCGACATGTCATCATTAGAAGTTTAACAAAGTTAAATGACTAAGCGGGCCTAATTAGGCCCGCTTTTTGTTTTAGTCATTTTATTTAAGTAATACCTTGTGTTTTATTTTTTTGCCCTCATTATATCCCAGTTATTCGCTTAAATTATTGGTCAGTTCTTGTTACGGTTTTTCTCAGTCATTATCTTGCTCTTTACTGTGTTCTTTAGTGCACAGAGCATGGCTATGCCTGACACTCAGTCACACTATGCTGCAACTAAATTGTTCCAAGTCGAGCTGACTAAAACACCAGTTATTTCCCAAACTCATACAGCTGAGCATCCTAAACCGGATGAACCATCGGGGTTTGATACCCTTATGCCGCGTTTAACTGCCAGTAATTCATCATTATTTCTTTATCATAGTCAGGTTGATCCTGATTACGAGCTATTAATTGAATTCTTTGCTGAAGATTGGGGGAAAGAGCACTTTTTAGCGCCGCCAGGTGCTGTGCGTGTGATCCCATGGTTTGCATTAGCCACTCAACGTAAATCCCGCATTAGTGGCTGGAAAGACGCTAATCTCTTGTACAAAGCCAATACGACCTACCATAGCTAAACGACTTCCTTCGTTACTTTTTATTTTTTGTAATTAAATTTTTACCGGCTGACAATGCCGGAAGGAAGTCATGTATGTCACATAAATCAAAGCCGGCGCTATGGCGTCGTCTAAAAATGAGTTATGTCGCTATGATAGCGGCGTGTATTTTATTAGCGGTTAGCGCACTACCTAACCTTTACCCTAACAAATCTTGGTTGCACATTAGCTTGCCAGATCAGACTGTGACGCTGCAAAGTGTGACAACGGCACTAAATCAACATGGTTTTGAAGTGACTGAAGCCAATGATAGCCAAGCACAACTGGCTATTTTATTAGCTGAACCGACTCAAAGTGCTAATGCGTTGAGCTTTATAAAAACGCAATACCCACAGCTAGAGGCTAAAATTGTTGAGCATGCGACAAGCCCACAATGGCTTCAACAGCTTGGGCTTTCACCGATTAAGTTGGGACTCGACTTAAATGGTGGGGTGTTATTTGTGCTTGATGTTGACCTAGATAAAGCAATGCAAGAGCACTTAAACAGTGTCTATCAACAAACTAAATTAACGCTTCGTAAAGACAAAATTCGTGGTATTCGGGCAAGTATTGTAAAAGAAGGGGTTGAGCTACAAATTTTACCAAGCGGCGAGGAGCAACTCGCAGGGCTTGTTTCAACGTTACAAGGTCAATTTAAAGGCCTGATGCAAACTAAATCAACAACGAATAACCTAACCACGGTATTACTGCATTTTAATGAGCAAAGCCAAAGCGAATTTAATAAACAAGTTATGGCGCAAAGCTTAACAACCCTGCGTGGTCGCATTGAAGAGCTTGGTATCACAGAAGCGGTAACGCAAAGACAAGGTAAGCAGCGTATTCGCATTGAGTTACCCGGTGTGCAAGACCCATCAGAAGCGAAACGTATTATTGGTGCAACTGCGACTCTCGATTTTTACCAAGTCGTCGAAGTAGGTGGTAAAGCGTTTAATGTGCAAGGTGGTGGCGTTGTTAATTTAAATCCTGTTGCGATTTTTTCAGGTGATCACATTAATAATGCCAGTGTTGGCAAAGATGAATGGGGCAAGCCTTTAGTGCAGCTTAGTTTAGATTCGCAAGGTGGCGATGCCATGTCTGCATTTTCTAAGCACAACATAGGTAAGCCTATGGCCACGGTGTATTCTGAATACTCGCGGGATGCAAATGGCGACGTTGTGAAAAAAAGCGAAGTGATCAATGTGGCAAACATTGCCCAGCATTTAAGTTCTCGTTTTAGCATTACTAATATGAAAAGCCCGCAAGCAGCCTATGATCTAGCGCTTTTACTACGCGCTGGGTCGCTCACAGCGCCAGTGACAATTGTTCAAGAACAAACCATAGGCCCAAGCTTAGGCAGTGAAAACATTGAACATGGTTTAGCAGCGTTAATGCTGGGTATCGGAATTACCCTTGCCTTTATGGCGCTTTGGTATCGTCGCTTAGGGCTGATTGCCAATATTGCTTTATTGCTTAATCTAACGGCTTTAGTTGGTTTAATGTCGTTATTACCGGGGGTTGTGCTGACCTTACCGGGTATTGCTGGGCTTGTACTGACGATAGGGATGGCAGTTGATACCAATGTGATTATCTTTGAGCGAATAAAAGAAGAGAAGCGTAAAGGCCGGCCTACTTATCAAGCGATAGAGCAAGGTTACAACCAAGCATTTTCGACCATTTTTGATGCCAATGTGACTACGATGATCACGGCAATTATTTTATATGCCATTGGTTATGGGCCGGTGAAAGGCTTTGCAATCACATTGGCGCTTGGGCTATTAACTAGTGTCTTTACTGGCGTTTATATTTCGAAAGCGCTTAGCCAAACACTCTACATTAAACTAACTAATTTAACGGGGGCTAAAGCATGAGTTGGTCAACATTAACTGCAGCTAGTAAAGCGCGCGTTTTAGGATTATTGCTTAGTTGTGTTTTAGTCATTACGAGCTTAACTGTTTTATCTGTAAAAGGGCTAAACTTTGGTCTTGATTTTACAGGTGGCTACATCACGGAAATTAACACAGCGTCAGTCACAACAATTACAGATTTAAAGGCAAAGTTAAGCCCTGAGGTTGCGAGTAAATTAACTATAAGTAAAGCGGGTGAATATCACTTTGTTTTAAGAGAAGCACCAGAGGTTAGTAAAGCCAGTACTTGGCAAGCAGAGCTGAATGAGCAAGGGGTAGACTATACCGTTTTATCTAGCTCATTTTTAGGCTCACAAGTGGGTGATGAGCTTTTTGAACAGGGCTGTTTAGCTTTATTTGCAGCGCTGATTGCAATCATGGTTTATCTTGCTGTGCGCTTTGAATGGAGACTCGCGGTAGGTTCAGTGGTTGCACTGTTACATGATTTAATCTTAGTGCTCGGTTTATTTTCCTTACTTGGTCTTGAGTTTAATTTAACCGTGCTGGCGAGTTTACTGGCTATTATTGGTTATTCATTGAATGACTCAATTATTGTTGGCGACAGAGTTAGAGAGCTTTTACGTATTCAGCCAGACAATCAACGCATAAATACCCATGTTGTGATTAACGATGCAATTGGTTCTACCTTAACACGTACATTGATCACCTCAGGCACAACACTTGCGACCATTGCTTGTATTTGGCTGCTTGCAGGGGCTGCATTGACGGGTTTTGCTATCGCGTTATTTGTGGGTATTGTTGTAGGGACCTTCTCATCGATTTGTATCGCCGCGACCTTGCCGCAGTTATTGGGGTTAAGTTCAGAAAATTACACCCAAACACTGGATGATAAAACTAAAGCCTATATGGATATGCCGTAAGCCAGTTTTATAACTTACTTTCATCAGCCGCTATTTTTCCATAGAATAGCGGCTTTTCTGTTTTAGCTACTTTGATATGAATAAAACACACGTAATTGAACATTTACGCTTTGCGCTAGAGGCACAACTGCAAAACGCCAAAGCAGCGGCAAAAGCGGCCCATGATGCAGCAACTCACGAAGAAAGTGTTGCTGAAACTCAATACGATACCTTGGGTTTAGAAGCCGCTTATTTAGCCCAAGGGCAAGCTGAGCGAGTTAATGAATGCTACCGTGATATTCAGGCATTCAATGCGGTGTTTAAAGAAAGCGAGTTTAATAAGGTTCGTGAAGGTGCATTAGTGTGTCTTATCGATGAGCAAGATAACGCAAAGTGGTTTTTTATGGGCCCAAGTGCAGGTGGCTTAGTGGTTACCGTAAAAGAGCAGCCTATTTATGTTGTAACCCGAGAAGCGCCGTTAGGTAAGCAATTGATTGGAAAGAGCCTTGATGATGAAGTTGAACTCTCAATAGCTGGCAATAAACAACTGTACAGCATAGATCAGTTAATTTAATTATTGGTATTTTTAATCAGTAAATTTCATCTTCAAGTAAAAAATATCTCGTTGGTCACAAAGCAAAAAAACCTCTATAAATCACATCAAGCTTAAGGCTTATACCAATACGCTTAATTACCAATTATTGTGTTTTGGTATTTCAAGCACCCATCTAGTTAAGTGAAGTTTAGCCTCATGCGTTCACTTAATTGGTTGGGTGTTTTCATTTTTCTCATAAGACTTAATTTAGGAAAAGTCGTGTTTAAAACCTTGATAGTGGTTGATAACAATGAGCAACGTATTGCTCAAAATTTCGAAAATGTCATTACCTTTGACACCTACTTACGTGATTATCCAAAACATAATGAGCCAAAAACGCGCATTTTAAACTTGTGTGATACAGGGCAGTATTTAAGTAAAGGTTATTATTGTTCTTTGCTTGCTGAAGCGAGAAAGCATCAGGTATTACCGAGTGTAAAAACAATTAATGCGCTACGTAGCGATGAGCACAGCTCGCGTCATAAAGAACTTGCTGGTGGCACTGTATTTTTTGGCCATACAGATCAAGAGCAGCATAGTAAAGCAACCAAAGCACTATTCTCACAATATCCCGCACCTATTTTAGTGTGTGATGAGCAAGGAGTTGTTAAGCAAGGCACGATTGCATCATTAGATGACACAGCCTTTACAGAATTTGTAAAACAGCTCAGTAGTTTTACAGAGTCAGTATGGCGTATTCACGATAAAAAACGTCGTTACCGTTGGGATATGGCTATTTTGGTTGATCACCAAGAAAAAGTGCCGCCAAGTGATAAAGATGCCATTGCTAAATTCATTAAAGCAGCCGCTAAACATGGTATTTATGCTCAAGCACTGACATTTGATGAAATAACCAATATTGCACAATTTGATGCGTTATTTATTCGTCAAACAACGGCTATCGACCATCCAACTTATCGCTTAGCTAGTAAAGCACAAAGCTTAGGGTTAGTGGTCATTGATGATGCTGAGTCAATACTACGCTGTTGTAATAAAGTGTATTTGCACGATGCCTTTAATTATCAAAAAGTGCCGAGTTTAAAAACGCATGTTGTTGCTGATACAAGTGAAGAGACAATTGATAATTTAGAAGCAAACTTTAGCTATCCGCTGGTTTTAAAAATGCCAGAAGGCTCTTTTTCGAAAGGCGTATTTAAAGTCGCTAATCGTGATGAGTTAATTGCTAAGTTAACAGAGCTGTTTGAGTTCAGTGCACTTGTGCTTGCACAAGAATACATGTATACCGAATACGACTGGCGTGTCGGGGTGTTAAATGGTCGTGCAATTTATGCGTGTCGTTATTTAATGGCGCGTAATCACTGGCAAATTTACAACCATGATGCAAAACGCTTTTTCTCAGGTGGTTTTGAAACTTTGCCAACGTTTGAGCTACCTAAAGTGGTTCTCGATGCAGCATTAAAAGCCTGTAAAACGGTGGGTAAAGGTTTGTATGGTGTTGATGTTAAAGAGCATCAAGGTAAAGCATACGTGTTAGAAGTGAATGACAACCCAAGTATCGACCATAAAGTCGAAGATGCCTATTTAGGTGATGAGCTTTATATGATCATTATGGATGAGTTTAAACAACGCCTAGAAGCAAGAGGCCGCGGTTAATGAACGCATCTGTTTGTCAAATCCGCTTTGCACAGGCCACGGATTTGACGGCTCTTGTTACCATTGAAGAGCAAAGCTTTAGCCAAGATAGATTAAGTAGCCGTAGTTTAAAACGCTGGATCAGCGCAACTCACGGCTTACTGATGGTGGCCGAGGTAGATAATCAACTAGTTGGATATGGCTTAGTGTGGTGTCACAAAGGGACGCGCCTTGCTCGGTTATATTCACTGGCGGTTTTGCAATCTCAGCAAGGTAAAGGTATTGCTGCGCAGTTACTGCTTGCGCTTGAAAGTGAAACGGCTAAACGGGGCCGTTTATACATGCGCTTAGAAGTTGCGGTAAACAACCAATCAGCAATTCGTTTATATGAAAAACTGGGCTACCAAGTTTTTGGTCATTACAGTGATTACTATGATGACCACAGTGACGCCCATCGAATGCAAAAAAACATTCGTCGTAATATCGAATTTAATGCCGATAAACACACACCTTGGTACCAGCAAACTACCGAATTTACCTGTGGCCCAGCGGCGTTATTAATGGCAATGTCATCCTTGAATGATACCGCAATGAGCCAACACAAAGAGTTGGATATATGGCGTGAAGCCACGACTATCTTCATGACTTCAGGGCATGGCGGTTGTCATCCTCTTGGGTTAGCACTTGCTGCAATGAAACGTGGTTTTAAAGCTGATGTAGTTTTAAATACCCGTGATACCTTGTTTATTGATGGTGTCAGAAGCGAAAAGAAAAAAGCCATTTTGCATACCGTACACAATCAATTTGTAGCCGAAGCAATAGCTGCAAAGCTGCCAGTGAGGTATCAAGAGTTAACCTTGGCCTCCATTGAAGATTGGCTTGCTGAGGGTAAAGCGGTGGTGTTATTGATCAGCACTTATCGGTTTGATGGTAAAAAGTCACCGCACTGGGTGTGTGTAACTCATATTGATGAGCATTGCTTGTACGTGCATGACCCGTTTTGTGAAAACGAAAAACAATTGGCGATTGATTGTCAGCATGTGCCAATAGCTAAAGCCGATTTTACTAAAATGGCGAGTTTTGGTTCATCGCGTCTCAGTACTGCGATGGCCTTTTATTTATAATTTTGATTGTTAGTTTGATTTGGAAGTGCAGTGACACTAAGTAGTTTATTTGATATAGCTCCTTATTCTTGGTCAGCAATAGGTAGCGCCGCATTTTGCGGCGCAATTATTGGTATGGAGCGTCAATTACGCGGCAAACCTGTGGGCATTCGTACTTCAGCGCTCATTGTGTTGGGTACTTATTTGTTTCTATCAACAGCGTTTATGTTACATGGTGAAGATATTGATCATTCACGTGTCGTTGGCCAGATCATTACTGGTATCGGCTTTTTGGGTGCCGGGGTGATGCTTGCAAAAGATGGTGCGGTTGTTGGTGTAACATCCGCTGCAACGATTTGGGTATTAGCATCAATTGGTGTTGTCATTGCCACTGACAACTTACTCGCTGCGATAAAGCTATCAGTGCTAGTGGTGGGGATTTTATATGGCGTAGATGTTCTTGAAGCTAAATTTAAGAGCCTAGGTCGTGGTGTGCATGCCCGTGTAAAACGCTACTCAAAGTTGTATTATCGAAAAGAAAAGTGACATTAGATATCAGATTAGAGTTATTCATGGAGCCTCTTTACGTAATAAAGCCAGCTAGATTAGAAGATTTGTTGTTTATAGATAGTCAAATACCAGAGTTTGATGGCCGAAATACCCTCAGTAAATTACAAGCACAGTGTGCAGATGTTGACCACCTAGCTTTAGTTGCTTATATCGATAATGAGCCTGTGGCCTACAAACTGGGTTATGCGTTAGATTCAAACACTTTCTATAGCTGGCTTGGTGCGGTTGCACCAAAATGTAGAGGGCAGGGCATTGCACAGGCTTTATTAAACGCGCAAGAAGCATGGGTTAAAGCCAACAATTACCTAACTATAAAGGTTAAGTCGATGAACCGTTTTCCTGCAATGCTGAGTCTGCTTATCAAAAATGGCTATTCAATTGTAGGTTATGAAGACAGAGGCAGCCTACAAACTAGTAAGATTTTATTTACGAAAGACATTTAAACTTATCAACTTACTTAGGCAAACTAATTAAAAAATGGGCGCCTGCATCACTTTCTTGTACACAAATATCGCCTTGCAGTTGTTGGCTAACTATTTTCTTCGCAATACTCAGGCCTAGCCCTAAACCTGATTGATTGCTGCTACCTTTAAAAAAAGGGGTGAAAATTGAGCTTAGTTCAGTGCTGCTGATACCGTTGCCGTTATCTTTATAGTGAATTTTTAACACCTCATCAAAATTAAAAATATTAATTTCTATAGCAGGGTCTGCAATATTGTTGAACGCATGCTCCATTGAGTTTTGTAGCAAAATAATGAGTACTTGCTTGAGTAGCTCTATTTCAACTTCAAATTGGCTATGTGGGTTTTGATAATTAATGTCTAATTTAATTGCACGATATTTTATTTGCTCTTTAAAGTGTTCTTGAAGTGATTCTGAAAGCTGAGCTAAGGTAATGATAGTTTTACTAGATTGTGATTTGGTATACAGCAAATCTTGTAAAATTCGTATTTTATGTGCACATGCGGTTAAATTTCTATCTAGCAGTTCATTAGTGTTCTCTAATGTATCTAATGTGTTTTGTAGTGCTTGTTGGCTTAATTGTTTTTTTACTAGTAGGGATTTAGTGTCATTTAAGGCAAGTTTGGTTACATCAACGGTTGTAATACAGTTACCTAAAGGAGTATTAATCTCATGAGCAATGCCTCGAATTAAGGTCTCGAGCTCAGTAAACTGTTGCTGCTCAAACGCTTGTTTTTGCTGATGTAATAATTTTAGTTGCGTCTCGAAGCTTTGTTTAATGGTTTCGAGTAGCTTTATTATTGGCTCATTATATTCATGGGGTTTACTATCAAGGATACAAATAGTACCAAATGGGGTAGTATCTCCAGCACAGATTGGTAAACCCAAATATGAAATCATATTCAACTTGATATCAGGGTTTTCTTTCCAATCATCATCAATAAGTGCGTTTGGAATATTCAGTAAGTTCTGCGTTTTTACGACATGCTCGCAATAGAGGCCTGAATTTTCTAACTCTTCGCTGTCACCAATTTCATAAGGATTTGCTTGGTTATCGTTTTTTGAAAACACACTAATAATATTGTTTTCTATTTTCATTACTAATGCGACGGGCACTTCAGCAATCAGGGCTAAAACAGCGAGCGTTTTATTCCAACTTTGTACTAACTCATCATAATTTGGCTGATACATTTATCAAATTTACTCAATTACTAATACAACAAGTCAAAGGATAGTAATAATCTTGAATTCAGCAACTTAAATATGATTAATCTGACTTAGCCTGAAATATATTTAGATACTTTAGTTTTAGCCAAATAGTTTTCGTCTAACAACTGTGCGATATTCACTGGGTGTTTGCGAAAGCACTTTCTTAAAAACTCGTGTTAAGTGACCTTGGTCGTTATAACCTACTTCCAGGGCAACTTCTTGAATAGATAAATTTGAAGACGCTAATAACTCTTTTGCAGTTTGTACTCTAAGCTGTTGCCAATACTCAACAGGAGTTTGGCTGGTGGCTTGACGAAATCGGCGCGTAAAGGTGCGGTAGCTTAAACTAAATTGCGCTGCAATTTCTTGCAGGGTTAATTCTGAGGTTAAATTGTTTTTCAGCCAAAATTGAATTTGTGCAATGAGCTCATCTGGGTGTTTATCAACGGCACCTTCAAGGTAGCGCTGATCTTCGTAGGGTTTACGAATTTCATGGGAGAAATTACGCTCAACATGTTGCGCCGCTGCTCGGCCGTAATATTGACTAATAATATGCACAATAACATCGGCAAGGGCATTTAAACTCGCAACGGTGTACATGCGCTCAGATTGTGTGATGAAAAAGTCAGGCTTAAGCTGTACTTTAGGGTAGTCACGTTTAAATTGTTCTGCGTAGTGCCAGTGAGTGGTAGCAGGGTGGCCATCTAGTAATCCCGCTTCGGCAACTAAACAATTACCTGTGCCAACACCAATGATATGGCTGCCTTGCTGCCAAGAATCACCAAGCCAGTTCACCAAACTCTTTTGTTTGCTTACTACTGGACGCGGGTTTCGCCAAATCCCGGGAACGATAATTAAGTCACTTACAGGCGCTGTGACGGTTTCACAATCGGGCATAATCGAAAGCCCAGTACGATTGGGGATCGCTTTTAGACTACTTGCAACTAAATTGATGTTTAAGGGTTTAAATTCGTTTTGCTGACGATGGCTTTTAGCAAAGGCCTCGCCAGCTCTGAGCATTTCGATAGGCAGGGTTAAACTGGTTATTAATAAATGGGGATAAACCAAAATACTAATTTCAATAGCTTTTACTTGTTGAAGTTTCGTCACTCTAATTGCTCCGACCAGTTATTTTTGGCCTGTTATGCAGGTTATTTGGCTATTTAAGCATAAAGCGTGTTAATTAATCCATTTAAACTTGGCTTAATTCTCATAACACGTTTTCTCAAGGTTTTTTATGACAGCATTACCCGTTATTGTCGGTATGGGTGGTATTAATGCCGCTGGCCGCACTTCTTTTCATCAAGGTTATCGTCGTATCGTGTTAGACAGCTTGGACGCTAAAGCCCGTCAGGAGACATTCTTAGGCTTAGCGACATTAATGAACTTAGTCACCCTTACTGAAGGTTTACTAAAAGATGCTGACGGCAATACCATTGCCGAATCAGACATCGAAGCTAAGTTCGGTGAACAAATTTTAGCTGGTACACTTATTCGTAAAATTGAAAAAAATCACTTCGATGTTGATGCAACGCCATGGCAGCAAAAAATGACGTTAACAGCGTCTGATGAACAGCAGATTGTTTTTGAAACGCGCCGCCGTGATTTACCAACGCCGGTACCAAGTGCTTGGCAGGTTGAAGAATTAACTGATAAAAAAGTGAAAGTTACAATTAGTGCTGATCTTGCTATTAAACATGACAGTACGCGCGATAATCCAATTAAAGCGGCC
Organism: Pseudoalteromonas sp. S1650; assembly: GCF_005887195.1. NCBI lineage: Bacteria > Pseudomonadati > Pseudomonadota > Gammaproteobacteria > Alteromonadales > Pseudoalteromonadaceae > Pseudoalteromonas > Pseudoalteromonas sp. S1650. Next base: position 179,393 of record NZ_PNDF01000016.1, read on the forward strand.
GGTCAATTACCAACAGGTTTTGAACCTTCGGCTATGTATAACAGCCGTTATCAACCAAGAGGCTTGCAAGCGACTATCTTTGCCGCAACCGATGCAATTCGTTCGACAGGTCTGGCGTGGCAGCAGGTAATGAATAGCGTTGAGCCTGATCAAATTGGCACTTACTCAGCTTCTGTGGCTGGTCAAGTTGATGATGAAGGATTTGGTGGACTTATTCGTGCGCGTCAGCAGGGCGACCGTGTGAGTACAAAACAGCTTGCACTTGGCTTAAACACCATGTCGACTGACTTTATCAATGCTTATGTAACAGGCAATGTGGGAACAACCTTTACTACATCAGGTGCTTGTGCAACGTTTTTATATAACCTACGTGCTGCAGTAAACGATATTCAAGCAGGACGTACGCGTGTAGCTATAGTGGCGTCTGTTGAGTGTGCTATTACACCCGAAATCGTTGAAGGTTTTGGTAATATGAGCGCACTTGCTAATGAAGAGGGCCTAAAGCGCCTTGATAATACAGATGTGGTTGATCATCGCCGTACCAGCCGTCCATTTGGTGAAAACTGTGGTTTTACAATTGGTGAAGGCGCACAAGTTGCTATATTAATGGATGATGCATTGGCATTAGAGTTAGGTGCAGATGTGTTAGGCAGTGTTGCAGATGTGTTTGTAAATGCCGATGGCATTAAAAAATCAATTACAGCACCGGGCCCTGGTAACTACATTACGATGGCCAAATCTGTTGCACTAGCAAGCAGTATTGTTGGCCAAGAAGCAGTACAAAAGCGTAGTTTCATTTTAGCTCACGGCTCAAGTACACCACAAAACCGCGTAACAGAATCACTGATCTATCATAAAGTGGCAGAGACTTTTGCAATTGATAATTGGAAGGTTGCTGCACCTAAAGCGTATGTTGGCCATACTATAGCTCCTGCCAGTGGTGACCAATTAGCTATGGCATTAGGTGTGTTTAGTCACAATATTATGCCGGGTATAACCACAATTGATAAAGTGGCAGATGATGTGTACAGCCAACATTTAGATATTCGTACTGAACACTATCAATGTGATGCAATGGACATTGCATTCATCAACTCAAAAGGCTTTGGTGGTAATAACGCAACGGCGACTGTGTTATCACCAGCAATTACATTAAAGATGCTTGCAAAGCGTCATGGTGATGAGGTTATGGCGCAATATCAAGACCGTCATACTCTGGTAGTCCAAGCACAAACTGACTATCAGCAACAGGCAGATTTAGGTCAATATGAGCTAATTTATCGTTTTGGTGATGGCTTAATTGATGAAAATGACATTGAGATTAGTGAAGATTCAATGACAATCCCAGGTTTTGATAAAAAAGTTTTATTATCTAAACCAAATCCTTATCAGGATATGTTTTAAGTTCAAGACATGTTTAAGCACATTCTTGACAGCAAGGCGCTTTTAAAGCGCCTTTTTTAGTGCTATAAATGTTCCTATCAAAGGGAATTGGAGCCATTGTCATGATTAAATTCACTAAACTCGCAGCACTTTGTTCACTTATCGCATTACCAACACAGGCTTTAGCACGAGATGTCAACGACTTAGGTGTTGATTTACAGGCCGCCACATCAGCTTACATTGTTAAAAATTCAAATAAACGTTATCCCGGTAGTTATAACGGCTCTCGCCTTGAAGGTTGGGCATTAATGTCTTATGTGGTTGATACACATGGTAAGGCAAAAGATATTGAAGTGATCATGGCATCTGATACTCGCGGCAGCGAAGAAAACGCAGAGAAATACTTAACCAACTTAGAGTTTGCACCCGCTACAAAAGAAGGTAAAACCGTAGAAGGGGGTTACCTATTTTCATTTGAAGTAGGTAAGTATTTTAATGGTTACTCAAATGATAAAGCGAGCCGTGGTTTCATTAATGAATACGATGAAATCAATAAAATGCTACAAGCAAAAGAGTTTAATAAAGCTGAGCAAGCATTGGCTGAGTTATACAAAGACCATACTAAAAACACCTCTGAGCAGGCATTGTTTGCTTGGTTGAAAAGCCAATATTATTATCATCAACAACAATGGTTTGGCTTTGATGAGCAGTTGTCTGTAGCCTATTTACTGCGAGCTAAGTTGCCAACGGATATACAATATTTAGTCGCTAAAAGTGCGCTACAATGGTACAGCTTCAAGGGAGATTTTAATCTTGCTTACAATGCTATTTATGCGTTAGATAATATCGAGGGTAAACAGTTTTCAGAAGAAAACAAACTTGCCACCATCAAGCAAATTGATGACCTATTGGCGCGCACACCGCAGATTAATTCACAAATTAATGTTTCAAAAGATAAGCTGTCATATTTATCTTTATCTCGCGGTTCAATCAAAATTGAAGGCGCGAGCGATGTTTCTAAATTACAGATCCGCTGTGCTGATCAAGTCATTGACCTTGAAGCGAGTGAATCAGTTAACTACGTTATTGATGAGCGAAGCAGACGTTGCGGTTTATTAGTTAAATCTGCAAATCCTGCTGAGATTAAAGTGAAACAAACTGGCTATGCCATCGTTAACTCAAAATATGACGCTAGCTAATCGTTTACTTTAAGCGCTTAACATACCTTAGCGTTACGAAATTAATCAACGCCATTAAAAAAGCGATTTCGTAGCGACTAAATGCCACAGCAATGCCGATGAGTCCCATGTTCCAAATACTGGCTGCTGTGGCTGTTCCATACGTTGAATTCTTATTCTTCAAAATGGCACCACCGCCAATAAAACCAATACCCGTGATGATCCCTTCGAGTACTTTTGATTCTGCCTCTGAACTTGTTAAAACAGACATACCCACTAATGCATAACCACAAGATGCAACAGCGACTAATGGAAATGTTCGAAGACCTGCACCATTACTGGTTTTTTCTCGGTCAAATGCCATAGGAAGGGCAAGTAAGTAGGCAATGCCTAGGTGAATTAAATTATCGAGAATTTCATACCAATCAATATTAAAGTCCATGCTTTGTTCCTTGCTATAAAGATTATGATAGCTTTGCAATTTCAATACCCGATCAACAAATTGCATAAAATGATGAAACTAGGGACATGTAGCCGGGTTTTTAAAAGCATGCCTTGCTATAATTTCCGATTTTTACGCAGTGCTATGTCATTTTTTCAGCCTTTTGGCTGTTTGAATTTAAGTCATGCTAACAGTATGCTAAACACGCTGACAAAATAGGCTTCACATTGAAACATTCCATCTCCTCTCTTGAAAAAACCGCGCTTGCACTGTGTATGTTTGGTGCACTGATTGCTGTGATTTTGCCTGATGTTATCACTGAGCAAGTTCAGCCGTTTGTACAAATGATTTTAAAATGGACTGGTAGTAGCTTTTTCTTATTGGTGAATTTTTTATTGTTTGCCATCATTATTTTAGCCATTAGCCCACTCGGTAGCCGTAAAGTAGGTGGCGAACACGCTGTTGTTGAGTATTCAAACTTTGGTTGGTTTGCCATGTTGTTTGCAGCAGGAATGGGATCTGGTTTGGTTTTTTGGGGCGTAGCAGAGCCTGCATTACATTCTCTCGACCCTCCACTTAAACAAAGCTTATACCCAGATAGACTAGCTAGTAGCCTCGCTTTAACCTTGGTTAATTGGGGCGCCCATGCTTGGGCACTTTATGCAGTATTTGCGCTCGTGCTTGGGGGATTAACGCAATACAGTGGTAAATCAGGAGATATTTGTGCCCCTGTTTTAACGGCGCTTGGTAATCGCTTTGATAAGTCTGCAAAATTTACTGTGTCGTTTATTGTTAAGTTAATTGCGGTAATCGCTATTTTTTTTGGGGTCGTCGGCACCATAGCTAATTCAACTTTATTGATAAGTAAAGGCGTAGAAATTGAGTTGGGGGTTACTTCAACTTTATTAGTAGGTTCATTAATCGTTTGTTTGTTAGCCGTTATTTATTCGCTGTCGGTTAAATTTGGATTACGTCGCGGTGTACAGTCACTGAGTATATTTAACGTACTCCTAGCATTTAGTCTGCTTGTTTGGTTGCTAATAGTGGTGCCAATTGAGCCTATTATAAAGATTGCATTTGATGGAACTGGCTACTATTTACAGTTGCTTGCAACCGGCACTTGGCAATTTGATAGCCAGTTAAAAACGCCTGACTGGGCCACTCATTGGACATATAATTATTACTTTTGGTGGTTAGCGTGGGGGCCATTTGTTGGTGTGTTCCTAGCCAAAATTAGTCAGGGGCGCAAGGTTTGGCAATTTATTTTGGCGGTTGTGTGTATTCCAACTTTAGTCACTATAATTTGGTTTGCGACCTTTTCGGGGGCAGCAATTGAATGGGATAGACTTAACCAAGCGGGCATTTTAGTCGCAATAAAACAAGATTACAGCCAAGGCTTATTTGTATTTTTTAATCAACTAGACTGGCAAGGAACCGTGTTTATTTGGGCCAGCTTATTATTACTGTTGATATTTGTTGCCACATCCGCTGACTCTGCAATATTAGTCATAAGAGAACTGGTTAGCTCTGAGCAAAATAACCGCGTAACCCTCTATGCATGGTGTTTAGCATTATTCCTATGCAGCTTTGCATTATTAATGTTACAAGATGAGCCGTTAAATCGTAGCGTTGCAATTTTAGGCGCTTTACCTTTCTTATTAATATTTCTATTGCAGTTGGTTGGGTTTTTAAAAGAGTTTATTCGCGATATTTGTGATTAATCTACAGTTTTTTACAGTTAAACTACGCGTTTGTTATTATGCTTATAAAATAAGCTTAAGTGTATTGGAGGACCAATGCTTAAATCTCTGTATCTATTACTTTCTGTTAGTTTGCTCAGTGGCTGTACTGTAATTGGCCTAGTTGCTGATGGTATTGGTGGGCGTGCTAGCCAAGCACAGCCTGCCAGTGCCTATGCAGATAAAAAAGATAATGACCGAGTGAACTATGGTATGACCATGACGATGCTAGGTTATGAAATCGACAAAGCGATTATTGAAGGCTTGGAGAGTGGTAGCAAAGACAAAGATGTTGAGCTTAAATGCCGTCAAATTAGTCGCGCAGTAAAAGAATGTGTTGAGGTTAAAGCTGAGCCGAAAAAAAGACCTACATTAATGGATAGTTTTAATGAAGATTAACTTTTCAAAACTTGTTATTTGCTTACTTAGCTACAAATTAACGGGGTGTACGGCAGCAGGAGTCTTTCTTGACGGCTCTGCACAAAACTCACAATCAGCTAATATTGGAACTACGAATTCTAATCAAACTAAAAATTTTGTAAAAGATCCAAAGGGTTTCTCATTCGCAAAATTAGGCTTTGAAATTGATAGCGCTGTTATTGGTTTACTCAAACCAGAAGAACAACAACCACAGTTAGTTTGTAGGCAAATCACACGCAGTATTAAAGAGTGTGAGGAAGTTAAGCCCTCACACTAAAAATGAGATATTAATCACAGATATTTTTGATGAAACATTAGGTGTTCATCAATAAAGCTGCTGATAAAGAAGTAACTATGATCATAACCCGCGTGCATGTTAATTTCGGCTGGGTAATCTTTTTCGTTCACGACAGCAAATAAGTGCTCGGTTTTGAGTTGCTCAGTTAAGAAGTTATCGGCCTCACCTTGATCAATACGCATGGGTAAATAATCATCAGTGACGGCATTTTTCATTAATTCACAGCTGTCGTATGCAAGCCAACTTGCTTTATCACTACCTAGGTAATTACTGAACGCTTTTTCACCCCAAGGGCAATTAATCGGGTTCACAATCGGGCTAAAAGCACTGGCGCTGACGTATTGTTTAGGGTTTTTAAGTGCAATCATCAATGCGCCGTGACCACCCATAGAATGACCAGCAATGGCTTTTTTGGTCGTCACAGGGAAGTGCGCTTCGATAAGTGCAGGTAACTCAGAAACAACATAATCGTACATGTTGTAGTGCACATTGTAAGGCGCTTGAGTCGCATTGACATAAAAACCAGCACCTTGACCAAAATCGTAATTGTCATCGTCAGGCACATTTTCACCGCGCGGGCTAGTATCTGGAGCGACAATCGCAATACCTAGTTCAGCCGCTTTTTTAAATGCTCCGGCTTTTTGCATAAAATTTTCATCAGTACAAGTTAAGCCTGACAACCAATACATGACGGGTACTTTATTCGTTTCGCTGGCACCGGGCGGTAAAAAAATCGCAAAGCGCATAGCACAATGCGTGCTGCTCGCTTGGTGGGTATATTGTTTATGCCAGCCACCGCTGACTTTTGTTGAGCTTATGTTTTCTAGCATAACCATATCCTTGAAACAAAAGCGCTAGGTATCAACCTAGCGCCAAATAAAAGATTAATAATGAATAACTGAGCGGATGCTCTTACCTTCGTGCATTAAGTCGAAAGCTTCATTGATATCTTCAAGTTTCATGGTGTGTGTGATGAAATCATTTAAAGCAAACTCACCGTTCATATAACGCTCAACAATTTCAGGTAGTTCTGAGCGACCTTTAACGCCACCAAATGCACTACCGCGCCATACACGACCTGTTACTAGTTGGAATGGACGTGTTGAGATCTCTTGGCCTGCACCTGCAACACCAATGATTACTGATTCACCCCAACCTTTGTGACAACACTCAAGAGCAGAGCGCATTACATTAACATTACCGATACATTCAAATGAGAAATCAACACCGCCGTCAGTCATTTCAACGATAACTTCTTGGATTGGTTTGTCGAAGTCATTTGGATTGACTAAATCAGTTGCACCTAGTTTAGTCGCAAGATCAAACTTACTGGTATTGATATCAACACCAATAATACGGCTTGCGCCCGCCATTTTCGCACCGATTATCGCCGATAAACCGATACCGCCTAGACCAAAAATAGCGACGGTATCGCCTTTTTGAACTTTTGCTGTTTTAGTAACAGCACCCATGCCGGTTGTTACACCACAACCAAGTAAACAAATTTCTTCAAGCGGCGCTTCTTTGCTTACCTTAGCAAGTGAAATTTCAGGTAATACAGTGTACTCAGAGAAGGTAGAGCAACCCATGTAGTGATAAATTGGTTGACCATCTTTATAGAAACGCGTTGTTCCGTCAGGCATTAACCCTTTACCTTGCGTTTCACGTACCGCGGAGCATAAGTTTGTTTTGCCCGATTTACACATTTTACACTCGCCACATTCAGCAGTGTAAAGTGGAATAACATGATCGCCTACTTCAACATGTGTTACGCCTTCACCGATGGCTTCAACGATACCGCCACCTTCATGGCCAAGGATTGCTGGGAAAATACCTTCAGGGTCTTCACCAGATAAAGTAAATGCATCGGTATGACAAACACCTGTAGCAACAATCTTTACAAGCACTTCGCCTTTTTTAGGCATCATTACATCCACTTCTTCAATTGATAGTGGTTGATTTGGACCCCAAGCGATAGCCGCTTTTGATTTGATAAAATCAGTCATAACGTTCCCTTATAGTTGTTGGAAGTAAGTATTAAACCTAGTCTATTTTATTTGTTTCTCAATGAATGATAATCTTCGTTTTATTAAAACACTTTTACAGTATGGTAATAATGAATCGTTGGCACGGAATTGATGAGTTTTTAGCGGTAGCAGAAACAGGCAGTTTTACAAAAGCAAGTAAGCTATTGGGTATGTCAGTGGCTCATGTAAGCCGCTATGTGAGCCAATTAGAAGAGCGATTAAACACCCAATTGCTAACCCGAACCACTCGCAAAGTGGTGCTAACGCAAGAGGGGCAGGTATTTGCGCATCAAACAAAACAATTACAACATGCCATGGATGATGCTACGGCATTACTTGCAGAGCAGCAATTGACACCTAAAGGCAGTATAAAACTAACAGCTCCTGTGATGTACGGTGAAAGTTTTATCATGCCTGCGGTACATTCGTTTATGCAAAAGCACCCAGATATTGAAGTGATCAGCCATTTAAGTAATGAGCAAGTTAATCTATTAGAAGATGGGTATGATCTCGCTATTCGGCTCGGTCATTTAAAAGATTCATCTTTAAAAGCACGGCGCATTAGTCAGCGCAGGCTTGTTATTTGTTGTAGCCCTGAATATATCAATAAATTCGGCCAACCACACAGTGTCAGTGAATTACATCAGCACAATTGCCTTATCGGTAATAACAGTTACTGGCGGGTAAAAGAGCAGGGCCAAGATAAGCACATCAAAGTGGCTGGGCGTTTAGCCTGTAACAGTGGTTGGGCATTGGTTGACGCTGCTATCAAAGGGTTAGGCATCGTGCAATTACCAGATTACTATGTCAATGAACACTTAGCCGATGGCAGGTTGACTGCTGTTCTTTCGAATGTTGCACCTGAACCTGAAGGGGTATGGGGGGTGTATCCACCAAGGCAGTTTATTGCAACCAATGTAAAAGCATTACTTGACCATTTGGTTGCTACTGTTCAAGTATCAGATTTATAATTATTTTTTACAATTTCGCGCATCCCATGCTAGCTAAATCTATGCTAACATGAGCGCATATTTAGCCCTTGGAATACCCATAATTTATTATGTTTCAACCTGTTAGCCTTTTTATAGGGCTGAGATATAGTCGCTCCTCAAAGGGCAATGCCTTTATCTCATTTATTTCATTTTTCTCTATCGCGGGCATTGCTATTGGTTTAATGGCCTTGTTTACAGTTAGTTCAGTAATGAATGGCTTTGAAAATAACCTTAAAACCAACATGCTAGGTTTAATTCCTCATATTGAAGTATCAGCCGAAGATAATTCGAAAGAAACCATGCTGCAGTTAAAGCAGCAACTAGCAAATTCTCAAGATGTTAAACAAGTTAACCTATACCGCCATGGCGAAGCCATTTTACAAACTAACCAAGATTTGCACGGCGTATTGTTACAAGGTCTTTATGATGAAGGAAGCTCCATCTATAACGTAAAAGATAAAATTGTTGCCGGCAATTGGTCACAAGTCATGGACAGCAACTACCATATTGCGATTAGCCGCTATTTGAGCAGAAAATTGGGTATTTCGCTTGGGGATAAAGTACGGGTGATCATGCCTAATGCCAGTTCATATACTCCCCTTGGTCGAGTACCTAGTCAGCGCTTGTTTACCGTTGCTGCACTTTATGAAACACAGTCAGAAATTGATATGTCATTGGCATTTACCAGTGGCTATTCGCTAGGCCGGGTCTTAAAGCTGGCAAAATCAGCAGCACCCAACTTGAGTGTATCGCTGTATGAACCATTTGCTGTTGAGCAAGTATTACAATCTCAGTTAGCTATTTTAAACGATTACAAAGTGACTGATTGGCGAGCTAGCCAAGGGACACTATTTGCGGCTGTGGCAATGGAAAAGCGTATTATGTCGATGTTACTTGGCTTAATCGTGCTCGTGGCAGTGTTTAATATCGTGTCGGCATTAACCATGATGGTGAGCGAGAAGCAAAGTGAAGTCGCTATTTTACAAACACTGGGTTTAACTCCGTTACAAGTGCAGCATGTGTTTATGATCCAAGGCTTATATAACGGCCTTATCGGTACTAGTATTGGTGCGTTACTTGGTGTGCTGTTAAGTAGCAACATTAATGAATTATTGAATATGTTAGGCATCAATTTATTAGCGGGTGTGAGTTTACCCGTTAAATTTGATGTGATGAGTTTGAGTTTTATTGCCGCAGGGAGTATTGCGATGAGCTTTTTAGCTACCTTGTATCCTGCCAGAAAAGCTGCAAAAGTGAATCCAGCAGAGGTATTACGTTATGAGTGATTTAGTTATCAATTGTCAGCAGCTTAATAAAGTCTATCAAGATGGCGATAACGAGGTTGCGGTATTAAAAGGGGTTGATTTAGCTCTTAAACAAGGCGAAATGTTAGCCATTGTAGGGAGCTCAGGCTCAGGAAAAAGTACTTTACTACATATATTGGGAACCTTAGATAACGAAAGCTCAGGCAAGGTTGAAATTAAAGGCCAGCAAGTTTCTAAATTAAACCGTAAACAACAAGCCAGTTTCCGAAATGAAAATTTAGGTTTCATTTATCAATTCCATCATCTATTAATGGAATTTACTGCCATCGAAAATGTTGCAATGCCATTATTAATTAAAGGCTTAAGCGCAAAAGCGGCAACCGAAAAAGCCCGTAACATGCTAGATAAAGTAGGGTTATCTCATCGTAGTGAACATAAACCTTCGGCGTTATCAGGTGGTGAGAGGCAGCGGGTTGCAATAGCACGTGCATTAGTAACCGAGCCTGCTTTGGTGCTTGCCGATGAACCTACGGGTAACCTAGATAAACAAAACGCAATTAAGATTTACGATTTAATTAAAGAATTAAATACTAGCTTAAAAACCAGTTTTGTTGTGGTAACCCATGATTTAGAACTTGCAGATAAATTAGGCAAAATTGCCTATTTAGATGATGGTAAGCTTGCAATTAAAGAGTCTCAGCATGTTGCTTAGTGCCTTTATTTCAAAACGCTTTCGTGCCCATAGTGGCCAAAAAGACGGACAAAACGGTTTTGTTAGTTTTATCGCTAAAGCATCGACAATCGGCATACTTTTAGGTGTCGCTGTGCTAATTGTTGCTTTATCAGTTATTAATGGTTTTGAGCAGCAGCTAGTACATCGGCTTTTATCGGTTGTACCTCAGGTTGAATATGTTGCCCCTAACAAACCAATCAATAATTGGCAGTCAAAAGTTGCACTACTGCGCTCTCAAGCCGGTGTAACAGGTGCTGCGCCGTTTATAAGTGTCAACGGCATGGCACAATATAAAAGTGAGTTAAAAGCAGTTGAAGTGCGTGGTGTAAGCCCTGAATTTGAAAACCAAGTGTCGGCGTTAAACCAATTTACAGAAGGGCGCTTAGTTAGCCAGCTACAACAAGAAGATGTGCTTTTAGGCCAACAAATTGTTAACCGATTGGGCCTTAAAATTGGCGACCCAGTTACCTTATTAATCCCACAGATAAACCAGCAAAGTAACACTTTATTGGCTCCAAAGCGTGTTAGCTTGAATCTTGCGGGTATTATAAAAATGGGTGGCCCAATTGATGAAACGGCGGCTTTCATTCGCCTTGATAAAGCGCAAAGTGTGTTGAGTTTTGAGCAAAACCAAGTAACCGGTTTACGTCTACAAGTAGCTGATGTGTTCGCAGCCCATCAAACGGCGATGCGTGTGGGGCAAGTTATTCCTGATTATGTCTATGTCTCGAGTTGGTTTAGAACCCAGGGTAGCTTATATCAAGATATTCAAATGGTTCGCACAATTGTGTATATCGTGGTGTTTTTAATAATTGCGGTAGCAAGTTTCAATATTGTTTCGTCTTTAGTGATGGAAGTACGTGAAAAACAGGCAAATATCGCAATTTTAAAAACCATGGGCGCACAAGATAGCACCATTTTAGCTACCTTTGTGATGCAAGGTTTTACACAAGCTTTAATCGGGGTAATTCTGGGCACGATTATCGGTGTGATGCTTGCGTTAAACATCAGTGAACTGTTCACTTGGGCAAGTAACTTATTTGGCGATAACCCGTTACAAGGGGTTTATTTTATTGAGTTTTTACCCAGTAAACTAGTTTGGCAAGATATTGTTATAACGGTGATTGTTACCTTTGTTCTCGCTATTTTGGCTACCTTATATCCTGCGTGGCAAGCAACCCGAGTCGATCCTGCAAAAGTACTGGGTAATTAAGGAGTGTTTATGGATAAGCAAAGGATTATCGATTTCTGGTTTAATGAATTAGGACCAAAAGCTTGGTATCAGCAATCAGATGAAGTTGATGCCTTAATTACACGTGAGTTTTCAGAATGCCTTGTGCAGGTTATCGCTGGCGAGCATGCCGACTGGCGAGTTGATGCTATAGGCTCTTTAGCTGAAATTATCGTGTTAGATCAGTTTTCACGCAATATTTATCGTAATACGGCGCATGCTTTTAGCCAAGATCCACAAGCACTAAGCTTAGCGCAAAGAGCAATTGAACTTGGCTTTGATAAAAAATTACCTAGCTCTCAAGCTGCGTTTATTTACATGCCGTTTATGCACAGTGAATCTAAAATCATTCACCAGCAGGCTGAGCAATTGTTTAAAGGCATGAGTAATTATGAATTTGAACTAAAGCACAAAGTGATTATTGATAGGTTTGGTCGCTACCCACATCGCAATAGGATTTTAGGTCGCGAATCAACTCCTGAAGAACTGCAATTTTTAACTGAGCCTAACTCTTCTTTCTAGGTTGATTGAATAGTACGCAAGTAAATTTAAATGCTCTTTGATTGCCTGTAAACACTTGCACAGCGCCATTTTAAACCTTAAAGTGTCAGAAATGTTGTAAAAGAGTAACCACCATGGAACAAAAACAAGCAAGACCATTAACACCAGAAGAACAAGCTGAAGCGCAAAAACAAAGTGTTATTTGGCAAAGAGAATGTTTCGAAAATGCACAAAAGCATTTAGCTGAAAAAGGCGTTATTCCGCAAACTGTTGTAGAAAAAGAAAGCCGTTTTATTGCGCCATTAGTAGCTATCTGGAAATTTAAAGCACAAAACGGTAAGAGCTATTGGGTGATCACAGGTCGTTTACCAACCGATCACGCTGAAGCAAGCGCAGCAAACAATGCACGTGAAGTATTACGTTATTTCTCAATGCAGTGGCAAATGAAGGCTGATCAGCTAATGCAATCAGGTGCGGTAGATAAAACCAAAGCTGATTTTGCTAATCTGTTAATCAACCGTGCCCATGGCTTATATGAGTTATTTGAAAAAGAAGAAATGTGGCAAAATGAGCCAGCATAACTAACTCTACATACCTTCTAACAAAAAAGCTGAATAATGTTATTCAGCTTTTTTGTTTTACATGTACCTTAATGCACCAAAGTGAATGGCCGAGTATCAAAATGCTTAATAGGGCAGAGCATTCGTTGCCTTGGAATACCAGCTTCCATAAACACTAAACCATCAGCCGAAAAACCATTTTGTTTGAATCTATCTACTTCATTCAATATGCAATTTATGCTGACACAATCACAGCCTTGCTTTTCAGCCAAATTAACTAAGTAATTCAATAATGATTTATAAACTGAACGATTACGGTGTTCTGGTAAAACTGCAATACGGCCGATAAGGCCATCATTACATAAACGCCCAGTAGCAACTGGGCGTTTACCTTCATCTGTAACGAGCACGTGATGTGCTATTTTATCTAGATGGTCAAACTCAATGTGTCTTGGGATATGTAGTTCATATACAAATACCCGCTCTCGGATTTGTTGTAAGAGTTCCTTGTCGATACTCCATTCAACTTCATCTATTTGATAGCCCATAAACACACACTCCTAACAAAACCAAATACCCTCATTTAAAAGTGTAGTAAAGGTTTTCAAGAAAATGTGATTATTTTTTGAACTATTTATGTCAGCAGCGGTCACCCATGTCTGATCGGTGAGCTTTGTTATTAATTCAAGGTCAGTTAAATCATGCATGTAATTAACGCCATTAATACTTAAAAGTATTTTATCGTCAATTACTTGATAGATAGCGCGGGTACCACCTAAACGCTCAAAAACAACGTCTTCATCATTGAGTAAGTCATTTACGTCATCTAAAGTATATGGCTCTTCTAAAGGCGCTAAATCCATGTCATGCTTTGGCTGACTCATACTGTTACCAAGCCAAGTCTTGAATACTGCGTCATCATTAATTGCAGCAATCATAAGTTGTTTTACTTTTTCTGCTTCAATTTGGTTAAGCTCACCTTTAGATGAGCGCAACTTAAGCTCTGCATCACCGTATCGTTGATTACCAAGCTCAGTATCGATAAGGTGATCGGCAAATTGTGATAATAAATCGCGTTGATTTGGCGCTCTAAAACCCACAGAGTAATTAAGTGCATTTTCAACTGCGTAACCTTCATGTGGGCAACCTGGTGGAATATAGAGAATATCTCCCGGCTCTAACACACAGTCGATCACGGCAGGAAATTGCTCAACTTGTAACAGGCTCTTATTTTGTGCAAATTGCTTTAAGTTCGCATCAGGTAAACCAACTCGCCAGTGGCGTTTACCTTCACCTTGAATAATAAACACGTCGTATTGATCTAAATGCGGGCCCACGCCACCACCTGGGGTAGAGTAGCTGATCATCAAGTCATCGATACGCCAGTTGGGAATAAAGCGAAATGGCTCCAATAGTTGCGCTGCATCGCTATGCCAATGGTCAACTGCTTGCACCAGTAATGTTGAGTGCTTTTCAGTTAGCAAGCTAAAGTCTTCAAAAGGACCATGGTATGCTTGCCAATCATCTGAGTGATTGGTCACAATACGTGATTCAATGCTTTCTTCCATGGCAAGACCGGCCAATTCTTCGGGCTCGATCGGATCTGCAAAATCCTTGAAGCCTTGCTTTATAAGTAATGGTTTTTTCTGCCAATACTCAGCTAAAAATTGCTCTTGGGTTAATGAATTGATGGTTAATTGATACATAACATGACCTAAGCGAATTGATATAAAAAAAGCGAAAGGAAGGCCTTTCGCTTTTTTAAGTCTTAATTTGAATTTAAGCTAAGTTGTCGATGAACTCAACAGCACGACCAATGTAATTAGCCGGAGTTAATTTTTTCATTTCTACTTTTGCTTCTTCAGGTAACTCAAGACCATCGATGAAATCAGCCATGATTTCTTGGTTTACGCGCTTACCACGAGTAAGGTCTTTAAGTTTTTCATATGGCTTTTCGATACCATATTTACGCATAACCGTTTGGATTGGCTCTGCTAGTAATTCCCAGTTTTGGTCTAGTTCTGCTAATAAACGCTCTTCGTTTACTTCAAGCTTGCTAACACCTTTTAATGTCGCTTGGTAAGCGATAAGTGTGTAGCCCATACCAACACCTAGGTTACGTAACACTGTTGAGTCAGTTAAGTCACGTTGCCAGCGAGAAACAGGTAGTTTTTGCGCAAGGTGAGTAAAGATAGCGTTAGCAATACCTAAGTTACCTTCAGAGTTTTCGAAATCAATCGGGTTTACTTTGTGAGGCATAGTTGATGAACCAATCTCACCTGCGATTGTTTTTTGTTTAAAGTGGTTTAGTGCAATGTAGCCCCAAACGTCACGGTCAAAATCAAGTAATACAGTGTTGAAACGTGCAACTGCATCGAATAACTCAGCAATGTAATCGTGTGGCTCGATTTGTGTTGTGAACGGGTTGAATGTTAAACCTAGGCTCGTTACGAACTGCTCAGCGTGTTTGTGCCAATCGTAATCTGGGTATGCACTCAGGTGAGCGTTGTAGTTACCTACAGCACCGTTGATTTTACCTAACATTTCTACGCTAGCAATTTGGTCACGTTGACGCTTTAAGCGCATGTAGACGTTTGCAAACTCTTTACCCATTGTCGAAGGGGTAGCTGGTTGACCGTGGGTACGTGTCATCATCGCAACTGACTTGTACTCAACTGCTTTTTCTTTTAATGCATTTAGAAGTTGGTCACAGTATGGAAGTAATACTTTGTCACGCGCTTCAGTCAGCATTAAACCGTGAGACAGGTTATTGATGTCTTCTGAAGTACATGCAAAGTGAATGAATTCGTTAACTGCGTTAAGCTCTGCGTTATCAGCTACTTTTTCTTTAAGTAGGTATTCAACTGCTTTTACGTCATGATTAGTTGTGCGCTCGATCTCTTTAACGCGTGCTGCATCCGCTTCGCTAAAGTTATCAACAATGGCATTAAGTAAAGCATTAGCCTCGTCGCTAAAAGCCGGTACTTCTTTGATTGCGCTAGCTGCAGATAAAGCTTGTAACCAACGAACTTCAACAGTTACACGGTATTTGATTAAACCAAATTCGCTGAAAATGCTGCGTAGTTCCGTGGTCTTGCTGCCATAGCGACCATCTACCGGAGAGATAGCGGTTAACGCTGAAAGCTCCATAATGACTCCTAAATTGTCTAGTTTGAACGATAATTAAATTGATTGTTTAGCAATGGCGAGGATTTTTCTTTTTGCAAAGAAAAAGTGACGGCGTTTACCGCCCATTTGTCGCCATAACACGGCACTACGAATTCCGGCCAATAATAGGGCACGAATTTTGTTTTGCGTGAGCTGCTGTTTTAATAACTCTGGCTTGCCATACACTTGAATACGATGCCCAAGGGGGCTTAGCACCGATGAGTAAATATCAGCAAGCGCTGCTACTACAGTATCATCTGTGATAGCAAAATGGTCGAGGCGACGTTTAACATCATCAATGCGACGACCTAATTCATTTAAGCTGTTTTGTTTTGAACTTAATGCACGTTCTAATTGCATTAAACCACCTACATACTTCACGATTTCGACGTCTTTGTCGGCGCCAGCCGAAAGCTGTGCAATCAAAATGCGATAGCCTTCACGTAAATTATGCTTACCCTGATACACGTCTTCAGGGCTATTTGGTGATGTTTCAACAATACAGTTTAGTAATTTTTCTAATTCGTGATCACTGCCTTGGCCATATTGCGCAACTTTTTGTACTTGTTTAGCAACTTGACACATGGCAGCTAAAGCCATGACTTGGTGCTCTGTCATTATTTGATCACCGAATCAATAATGCCGCCACCTAAACAGACTTCGTCAGCGTAGAATACAGCTGATTGGCCCGGTGTCACTGCCTTTTGTGGCTCATCAAATAGTACGCGCGCCATACCATCTTCACCAACAAGTAAAGTACAGCTGATATCTTCTTGGCGATAGCGGGTTTTAACAGTGCAGCGTGTGGTCCCTTTCGGACCTTCGCGGTCAACCCAGTGCAGCTGGTTTGCATTTAAACCATTGCTGTACAGGCGAGGGTGGTCTTTACCTTGACCAACCACTAATACGTTACGCTCAACGTCTTTATCAACTACATACCAAGGTTC
The DNA here is from genome assembly GCF_005887195.1 of Pseudoalteromonas sp. S1650. Classification (NCBI taxonomy): domain Bacteria; kingdom Pseudomonadati; phylum Pseudomonadota; class Gammaproteobacteria; order Alteromonadales; family Pseudoalteromonadaceae; genus Pseudoalteromonas; species Pseudoalteromonas sp. S1650. The sequence goes on from NZ_PNDF01000016.1 coordinate 196,277, forward strand.
ACCCGAACCTTCTTTCATGCCACCAATTAATAGACCTTTACGTTGACCAAGTGTGTGGTACATCAAGCCTTCGTGCTCACCCACTTCGTTGCCATCGGTATCTTCAATTTTACCTGGCTGTGCTGGTAAGAATTTTTGTAAGAAGTCTTTAAATTTACGCTCACCAATAAAACAAATACCAGTACTGTCTTTTTTATCGTGCGTAATTAAATCTTGCTCTTCAGCAATGCGGCGTACTTCAGGCTTAGCAATATCGCCAACAGGGAAAAGTGTTTGCGCAATATGCTCATGGCTTAAAGTGTATAAGAAATAGCTTTGATCTTTGTTGTCATCGAGGCCACGACACATTACAAATTTATCACCACGTTTTTCGCGGCGAACATAGTGGCCAGTCGCGATGTAATCAGCCCCAAGTGCTTGTGCTGCAAATTCTAGAAATGCTTTGAATTTAATTTCTTTATTACACATGATGTCTGGATTTGGCGTACGGCCTGCTTTGTACTCTGCTAAAAAGTACTCAAACACGTTGTCCCAGTATTCGGCTGCAAAATTTACAGTGTGAAGCTCAATACCTAGCTTGTCGCACACAGCTTGTGCGTCTTTTAGGTCTTCAGCTGCAGCGCAATATTCATCATTATCGTCTTCTTCCCAGTTTTTCATGAACAGGCCTTCAACTTGATAGCCTTGTTGCTTTAATAAATACGCTGATACAGAAGAATCAACACCGCCGGACATACCCACGATGACTTTAATGTGACTATTTTCGCTCATAATATTCGCTGTCATTTTTTTAACTGCTATGGAAAGGCCGATATTATAGCATGCTTTTAGACGCCCAAACCAGCCAAAATCACAGCGCTTATTGGTAAATCAAACTAAGTGGGTAGGCTTTACCAGCTAAATGATCTTCAATGCATTTTAAAACCAGAGGGCTTCTAAGCGGCAGGCTTTTAATTTGCTCAAGGCTAAACCAATCTGCGCTGAGAATGTCATCATCTTTGGGAGATGGTTTAAACAGCTCTGGGCTATTAAAAGCAAAGCTAAAACGCATATAGTGAATGCCATTCGTGGCGTGTAAATTATAGATACCAACAAGGTGACTAGCATTTAGACTAATCCCTGTTTCTTCAATAAGTTCACGATGAGCTGCTTCAGCTAAGGTTTCATTGGCTTCCAAATGGCCGGCAGGCTGGTTATAGCAAATCTCACCTGTGTGTTTATCGCGCTCTTTAACAAGTAAAAATTTTTCTTGGCATGTGACGATGGCGGCCACTGTGACATTGGGTTTATGCATCTGGGTTGTTCACTACTTTAAATTGACCACTGTCTAAGCCATCAAGGGTATAGTTACCAATGCTGTAACGAATTAATCGCAAAGTAGGGAAGCCAACATGGGCTGTCATACGGCGAACTTGGCGATTACGCCCCTCAGTGATAGAGATTTCTAACCAGCTGGTTGGAATGTTTTTACGCTCGCGAACGGGCGGGGTACGCGGCCAAATTGACGGCTCGTCAATACGCCTAACTTTAGCAGGCTTGGTCATGCCATCTTTAAGCTCTACACCTTTGTTAAGTGCAAAGATAGCCTCATCAGTCACATCACCTTCTACTTGCACCCAATAAGTTTTAGCTGTTTTTTTATTGGGTTCAGTAAGTGTGTGTTGTAATTTACCGCAGTTGGTAAGGAGCAACAGTCCTTCGCTATCTCTGTCTAGGCGTCCTGCTGCATACACGTCTTTAATAGTAATAAAATCGGCAAGCGTTTTGCGGTTTTGATCATCAGTAAATTGGCAAAGCACATCAAATGGTTTGTTCAATAGCACCACTTTGCGCTGCTCTGGACTAATTGCCTTTTTAACTTGGCGTTTTTGAGTAGGTCTTGAATAAGTACGACCGCTACTGCGACGTGGTTTGCTATTGGCTTTGTTAACCATTAAATGCACCTAGCCGGTTTAGGTAAACCTGCAATTTTAGTCGCTTGCTTAGCGGGGCCTTTAGGGAATAGTTTATACAAGTACATGCTATTACCTTTTTCCTCACCTAGCTTTTGGGCCATTGCTTTGACCAGCATACGAATAGCAGGGCTGGTGTTGTATTCTATATAAAAGTCACGCACAAAATGCACAACTTCCCAGTGCTGCTCACTTAAGGTAATGTTCTCTTGCTCAGCAATAATGGGTGCAAGCTCTTCACACCAATCATTTGAATCAAGTAAATAGCCTTGTTTGTCTGTTTCAATCTGTTTGTTATTAAATTCAAGCATGGTTTACCAAGTAATCGTGTTTTTTGCGTTTAAAGTCATTTCTACAAACTGTGTATAGTTTATTGCGATATCGCCTTGATTGAATGAAATATCACGAGCTGCAGCATCTTCTTCAAGTAAATGAATTGCTGAAGAGAACTGTTTAAACTGCATGTTGTTATAACAAGCATCACTAACAAGTAGCACTGTATCTTCTGAAGAAATTAGATTGGCCAACATATTATTGCAGTAGTGCGATAAAGGTTTTGAAAAAATATGCAAGGTACTCATAGTGTCACCACCTGATGTTGCTGGCTAATTAATTCACGCTGTTGCTCAAAGTTAGCTACTTTAACATCAATAATTAAGCTTTCTTGTGTGAGGTTAAAATCCATCAACGACTTTTCACATACATATATATTTTCAACATCGTATAATTCAAGCGTTTTAATGGTTTTAAAATAGTTTTTAATGCCAAGTTGCTCTGGCTGCTGGTTTTTCTTCAAAGCTAAAACAGCTTCACCACTGAGTAGCCAACTAATGTTTTGTTCAATAGCAGCAAAAATTAGTGTGGTGTCGAGTGATTCACGAATATGTTGATCATCAAATGGGCCATGCTGGCTGATCACTAAAATGTTTTTCATTTAAATTGCACCCATTTATCCGCTTCACTGACAAGCATCGCAAATTCTGCAAGCCCAGCGACGGTAAACACGCTTGTGTTATCGATATCTAAGCCTCGTTTTTCAGCAGCAGTGACACATAGCAGTAGGGGGACCTCTTGCTGACTCAACGACTGCCACAAACGATTAATTGGCAGCTCGTCACTGGCAAGTTCTAAATGGTTACTTGCGTGGTATACACCTGCTTGATAAAGAAAGATAGCTGCAATTGAGTGACCAGAGTCAAGACAGGCCTGTGCAAATTTAATTAGCCGTTGAGTTGTGTCGTGATCGGTCGGCGCGGTATGAAGAGAAAGTACAAATTGTGCCAAAACGCATCCAATAAAAAAGCCCCTAGAAAGGGGCTATTTTAGCAGAACTATTTAATTAGTCATCACTTGCACCAAGTAGGTGAAGAAGAGACGTAAATAAATTATATACGTTCAGGTATAAAGCAACAGTTGCGCGGATGTAGTTGGTCTCACCGCCATTAATAATACGGCTAGTGTCAAATAAGATTAAACCAGACATAATTAGCACAACTGCAGCATTGATAACCATAAAGGTGATTGAGCTGCCGATGAATAAGTTAACTAGGCTTGCAATAATCACTACGATTAAACCCACAGTTAAAAAGCCACCCATAAATGAGAAGTCTTTTTTAGTGGTAAGTGCATAAGCAGACAAACCAAAGAAGATTAACGCAGTAGAGCCTAAGGCTTGCATAATGAGCATAGGGCCATTTGGCATTGCAGCATAGTAGTTAAGCATTGGACCGAGTCCTGCGCCCATCAAACCTGTGAATACAAACACCCAAGCAACACCAGATGCACTGTCGGCCTTTTTGTTAACAACAAAAAGTACACCGAATGCAATCAAACTAAATACTAACCCCATAAAATAAGGTAGATTCATTGCCATTGATATACCTGCTGTCACTGCGCTAAATGCCAGTGTCATTGCCAGTAAGAAATAGGTATTCTTTAAAACTTTATTGGTTTCAATAGTCGACATTACTGGTCTTGCAGTATTGTACGATTGATTAAACGCCATTGTTAGAGCTCCTTTAAATGAACTTATACGTTCGTTAGTTCCAATTATTAAACTGAACTAAGCCTATCAAGAGTTATATATTTGGGCAAACTATTGTGGATCAATAGACAAGATAAATAATTGAAAAGTTCAATGTTGCGCACAATCTAAACATTGTTGTACTAATGCTGAGCAAATTAATTGTTTTTTAATCACTTAAACAGTTTTTTTGAAAAAAAGCTTCACAAACACGGCTGCCTTATCTATTATGCACGCCGTCGGAGAGATGGCAGAGTGGTCGAATGCACCGGTCTTGAAAACCGGCAGGGGATT